>NZ_NCUL01000007.1:0-300000 GCF_002096455.1 Streptococcus oralis subsp. oralis
GCACGCCGCCAGCGTTCGTCCTGAGCCAGGATCAAACTCTCATTAAAAGTTTGAGTTCTCACTCATTTCTGTCACTGACAGATTTATTGTTTTTTCATTGTTCAGTACTATAACTTCAGTTATAGTGCCCTGCACATTGGTTCGTCTTGTTCAGTTTTCAAAGGTCTTTGTCACTCAATCTCTCTCAAGCGACAACTATATTAGTATATCACAGCTACCTGTCTCTGTCAACAGATTTTTAAAACTTTTTTCAAGTTTTTTTAGCCGCAATACACCATAGTCCGTACGGGATTCGAACCCGTGTTACCGCCGTGAAAAGGCGGTGTCTTAACCCCTTGACCAACGGACCTGAGTTTTTCAACTCTTTCTATTATACCTACTTTTTTACCTTTGTCAAGGACTTTTTTCAGTGAAGTTAATTTTTTCTTTTCTTCACTAACTTAACCACTGCTTCTGTTCGTGCAGTGTGGGGAAACATATCGACCGACTGGATATACTGGAGATCATAGACTTTTACTAGTTTAACCAAATCTCGTGCCAAGGTCGAAACATTGCAAGAAACATAGACCATTTTATCTGGAACATAGGTCAGGATGGTATCCAACAGCTTATCATCTAAGCCTGTACGAGGAGGGTCAACTATCAAAGCATCCGCTCGGTAGCCATCACATTAGAACATAAAAAGAGAGGTTGAACCTCTCTAAATTTATTTTTCTTCACTCATTTTTGATTTTACTTCATCATAAGATAGTGCATGTGATTCCTCTTCTACGGTCTCAGGCATTTTACCTGTTTCGTAAAGAGATTTAATCTGTGTACTATCTAATGTTTCGTATTTCAACAATGCTTCTGCAATCAACTTATGAGTTTCACGATTTGATTGGATAATTTCAGCAGCTTTGTTTCGTGCTTCATTCAATAATGAACGAACTTCCTCATCAATCTCATAGGCTGTTTGTTCTGAAATTGATTTTTGAGGACTTTGTGCACCAAACATAGCATGATTTCCTTCGTATTGAACTGGGCCAAGTTTTTCACTCATACCATATTCAGTGACCATCGCACGCGCCATCTGTGTAGCTTGTTCAAAGTCATTGGAAGCTCCTGTAGTTTGGACATTAAAAATAATCTCTTCAGCTACACGACCACCCATCAAACCTGCCAATTGCTCTTTCATGTCTTCTTTAGATAGAAGCATTTGATCCTCTTTCGGAAGTGCAATCATGTAACCACCTGCACGTCCACGTGGTACAATGGTAACTTTATGAACAACACGGGCATTTGACAAGACTAAACCAACAATGGTATGTCCAGCCTCATGATAAGCAACCAATTCACGTTCTCTTTGTGATACTGTTTTATCTTTCTTAGATGGTCCAGCAATCACTCTGTCCTCTGCCTCATCAATATCTGAAGCATCAATGATTGATTTGTTGCGACGGGCTGCAACTAGGGCCGCTTCATTTAGAACATTTTCTAAGTCAGCTCCCACAAAACCTGGAGTTTGTTGGGCAACTAGTTTCAAATCAACATCGTCTGCCAAAGGTTTATTTTTAGCGTGAACTTTCAAGATTGCTTCACGACCTTTAACATCAGGGCGACCAACCAAGACTTTTCTATCGAAACGTCCTGGGCGGAGAAGAGCTGGATCTAGAACATCTGAACGGTTCGTCGCAGCGATAACGATGATTCCTTCATTTCCTTCAAAACCATCCATTTCAATCAAGAGTTGGTTCAAGGTTTGTTCACGTTCATCATTTCCTCCACCGAGGCCGACACCACGTTGGCGACCAACAGCATCAATTTCATCGATAAAGATGATAGCTGGTGCTGCTTTTTTGGCATCTTCAAAAAGAGAACGAACACGACTAGCTCCAACTCCGACAAACATTTCTACAAAGTCAGAACCTGAGATACTAAAGAATGGAACACCAGCTTCTCCGGCTACTGCCTTAGCAAGCAAAGTTTTACCTGTTCCCGGAGGTCCCTCCAAAAGAACACCCGCAGGAATGCGCGCACCAAGTTTTGTAAATCGTTTTGGATCTTTTAGGAATTCAACAACTTCTACTAATTCTTGTTTTTCTTCCTCGGCACCAGCAACATCTGAGAACCGTACCTTGATATCTTCTTTGTTTGCAGCTTTGGCCTTGCTACGTCCAAAACTCATTGGATTTCGGCCACTATTTCCTCCCATATTTCCCATCATAGAGAATAGGAAGAAGAAGAGAATAGCAAATGGCACAACAGAGACAAGGATATTGATCCACATACCGCTTGAACTCTCATGTTTGACTGTTACTTCTGCCTGATGTTCAGAAGCAAGTTTTTGCAATTCTGAAACTGTTGAATCAGACGGAAGGATAGTACTTGAGAATCTTTCTACTGTTGTAGCTGTAGGAGGGAAAAATTGAATTCCTGTTTCTTCTTTACTAGTCTTAGGATTTTTATAAATACCAGACACTTCAATAATGCTACCATTTGGCTGATAGGTTAATTCTTTTACATTGTCTGCTGTAATTTCTTTTACCAATTCTGTATAGTTAATTTTTTCGCTTCGTCCAGCAGTATTTCCAGAGTAAAAATACTGGAATCCTGTCACAAGGAAGAAGATAATTAACAAGTATAGAAATGGATTTCTAACTAAACCATTATTTTGTTTTTTCATTAAAGATAGATCTTTCTAATTTGAATAAACTTCTTCTTTCAATACTCCGACATAAGGAAGGTTACGATAATTTTCTTTATAATCTAGACCATAACCTACTACAAACTCATTTGGAATAGTAAAACAAGTATAATCCGCCTCAATTTCAACAACGCGTCCATCTGGTTTGTCCAACAAAGTCGCGATTTTAACAGAAGCTGCTTCTCTTGCAATAAACATATCTCTCAAATTCTTCAAAGTTTGACCTGTATCGATGATATCCTCTACAAATAAGACATGTCTTCCTTTGATATCTTGAGTCACGTCTTGCTTGATATTGATGACACCACTACTTGCTGTTCCACCATGGTAACTAGATACCATCATGAAGTCCATCTCAATATGCGTATCAATATGTTTGACCAATTCAGCCATAAAAGGAATCGATCCTTTTAGAATTCCAATAAGAATTGGATTTTCCCCCTCATATTCTTTTGTTAATTGTGCACCTAGCTTTTTAGCTGCTTCTGTAATTTCATCATGTGAAACGAGGATTTTTTTAATATCGTGTTCTAACATCTTTTTACCTATCTATTTTTTCTATATAAATTACAGTGTTCATTATATCATTTTTCGTGTTTTTACTCAAATCACTGGTCGCAATTCCTAAAATTGAGACAATTTCTCCAAATTGCTCAATAATAGGGATTGTTTTTCGTTTTTCAATAGGGATTTTCAAATCTATAAATAAACGTCTCAGTTTCTTTCGATGACCATTTAGGATAATAATATCGCCAGGTTTTCGACATCCAATATGTACAGATGTTTCCCGTGAAACTGTTACTTTTTGAACAAAATCCCCTTCAATAGGGATACCAAAGGAAAATAAATAGCCCATATATCGAACTTGATTTTGATAGTGTAACACAAGTTCATCTTCCTTTTCATCAGCCTGTGGACTGATTTTGCAAACTCGAAAATTCTGATACTCCTTTATCAATTCATAACCATTTTTAAGAGAATGGCGATACTGGCTTTTCCTTGCTAAAATCTGTTGAAGTTCAGCAAACTGAGCCTTTGTCAGATTTAAGTCTGGAAATTGATTAAGATAGTTCTGGAGCAAGATTCCTTGAGTTTGTTGAGAGTATGAAAATAGCTCATTCAAATCTTCCACATCAATTTGTTTAGAAAGCTCCGTTATTGTTGCTTGGTAATCTGAAATTTCCCTTCCTAAATCTAAAAGGGCGGATTTAAGACGAGGATTTTCTTTTTCAAGTTCTGGTAAATACCTATTCCGAATGCGATTGCGAAAATAGGTACTTTCTTGATTTGTTTGATCTTCGAAGTGAACAATTGATGGAAAATCCTTTTTATGAAAATGCAACAAGGGACGGATAATTTCAATTCCATCAACTACTTGACTTTCTTTTATTCCTGTTAAATGACGTAGCCGACTTCCTCGAATCAAGCGCATCAAAATCGTTTCAACCTGATCATCTGCATGGTGGGCAGTAACCAAGGCAGTTGCTCCAACCTCTTTCATGATTTTCCTAAAAAAATCATAACGAAACTCTCGAGCACGCGCTTCTGAAAATTCTCCTGAAAAGCTTGTGATATAAATAGGAAGTTCAGCTGCATCAGCTAACTTCCTTAGTTCATTTTCCTCCCAGTCAGACTCACTTCTCTGCTTGTGATTGACATGTGCTACAATCAACTCAATTCCCAACTCATTTTGATAAGTAGACAATAGATGGTATAAAAACATCGAATCCAGTCCACCAGATAGAGCTAATAAGACTTTCGAATGTTTTTTGAAATACTCTTTTCGGAGAAAATGATTTAAAAAATCCTGGTCCCTCATTTTAGAACCTCATAGACATCCTTAGCTATCTTAGCAATAGTATCATAATCAGAATTTTTGGTGAAAATGGAAAGAACAAAAGGAGAATCCGTATAAACAATGGCAGTGTCATGTTTAAACTCATCGGCATCTCCAATTTTATGAGCTACCTTAACCGAAACACCTTTTGCGATTCGTTGGTTGTCAAAATCAGTCTTACTTAAAGACTCTAAGACGAAACCATTCTGATTATAAATAGCTTCCATGACCTTTCCAGCCATTTTTGAAGAAGTCAACTTATCATTCACATCCCAATCTTCACCCATAATAGTGGACATTTTTTCTTTAAAAGCCCCGTCAGATTGATTGGTCACGTAATAACCTAAAATATTATGAGCAACATTATCAGACTCTTTGGTTACCTTGGTAATTAACTGTTGAAGACTGTATTCTTTGTTATCTTCTTTTTTAGGTAAACTACCACTACCCTCTGGTTTATAGGAACCAGGAAAACTATTTACTTCTGGGATATACTTGAAGCTACTGTCTAGCGTATATTCCCCTTGATTTATCTTATCTTGAGCGTAATAAAGGTAGGCTAGTTTCAAGATGCTAGCTGCATAGAGTTTGCTGTCTTCATTCACTCCAGCCTCTTTACCTGTAGTCAGTTGTTTAACATAAATAGAATAATTTTCATTCTGATAGTTGTTTGATAAAACTTCTTGAACCTTCTGGATGCGATTGTCTTCTTCCGAGACGAACTCTTTTGATACCCACCCAACTTGATCGATATGAAGAAATTCTTGTCCCTCAGCAAAGAGAGCTCTATCCACCGTTACGCGTTGATAGGGAGAGAGGGATGAAGAAATTTCTTTAGTGTCATAAGGGCTGTTATAGATAACAAACCCCTGCTCCAACCATACTTGTCTATTTTGAGTTTGAACTTGACTTTGATCATAGATCAAACGCTTATCTGCAGGGATAAACTGGTGATTATCTAATTTAAAAACAGGAACACCTTGTCTATTCAAACGCCATTCTACTATTTTAAAGGCGGTTCCAGGAGTCAATTTACCAGACTCCTTGACAAGATCCTCATTAGCATAGACTGCTGTTTCTCCGTATACCATTGGGGATTCCAGAGTTTCTTTATAGTAGAATCCATAATCAGACTCAGTTAGATAATAAATTTCTTGTGAAGAGTAAGGAAGCTGTTTTTCTGTGCTAACTACTCTTGAAGTTATGATAAAAGCAGGTAGCAATAAAACTACTAAGAACTTACGCATTCTTCTCTTCCCTTTCTTCTTGTAATCGTAATAAATGGTTTTTAGTTGCCAATTCCTCTAATTTTTCATCTGATAAACTTAGAAATTGCTCAACAACTTCCAATAAATTTTCCATGACATTACCTCGGAAGCAAATCAGGAATTGTGTAAATTGCTTCTCGTTTCTTTGAGTAATAGTACTTGGCGCGCGCATATTTTGCTACATAGTCTTCATCTTTCAACTTTGCAGCAAAAGCAGATTCTTTATCCTTTTCGTCACTAAGAGTTTGGTACTGCTCTTTCAACTCTGTCAATTGCTGGCGGCGTTGCAGTAACTGATCATAGCTTTGAGCCAAGTTATAAGTTGGTAAAATAAACAACAAGATCATCAAAATAAGGACCCAACCCATAAAACGATTCCTCTTTTGTCTCTCCTTCATCAGATAACGACGACGTTGATGTTCATTTTGAATAAAAGAATTATTCATCTGTACAATATTTTTAGACATTTTCTTCTACCCGTGTTTCACTGAGAATTTCATACATGCCTGCTGCGTCTTCTTTTTTTGTACTATCTTTCATTTCTAGTACTTTAACAAGCAACAACTTATTTCCAAAGCGAATTTCAACTTGGTCATCAACTTTCAAATCCGTTGAACTTTTGGCCAAGATTCCGTTCACCTTGATTCTACCTTTATCTGCTACTTCTTTTGCGACTGTGCGGCGCTTAATAATTCGTGATACTTTTAAATACTTGTCTAATCTCATTTTTATTACCTCAAATTATTATTGTACCATTTTTATCCTTTTTATAGAAGAAAAATGTTAAATGGGATTTGCTTCCTTTGATTCTTTTATCTCTAATAAACTTTCTCCAAAAATCAGCAAACCTTCTAAAATTTCATAATCCTTCTTGTTTCGGACATCGAATACAACTTCCATTAATCCCTTATTCTCAGCTATGGCTGCTTTTAAGTTCGTTGCGGATAAAGCTTTAAAATAATCTTGAGCCAAGAATAGTCGTTGAGTGACTTTTTCAAATTGAACTGTAATCTTATTTTCTTTTCTTTCCACACGTTCTACAAAGACCTTGTCAAAATATGACTTAACCAAACCAATCTCTAAAAGATAGGCTACTACATCTGGGTATTCTCCAAAGCGATCCATCAATTCTTCTTGTAGTTCTTCATAGTTGACACGATTGTCAATTTGACGAATTTTCTTGTAAATTTCAATCTTATGTCGTTGGTCAGAAATATAAGTGTCAGGAAGATAGGCGTCGATTTGTAAAATCAACTCAGCATTTCCTTTGCTTCTTTTATTCCCATTGCCGTTCCGTTTAGCAATAGCTTCCTCTAGTAACTGCGAATACAATTCAAAACCAACAGAATCAATGAAACCAGACTGGGACTTTCCTAGGAGATTTCCTGCTCCCCGAATCGAAAGATCTCGCATAGCAATCTTAAATCCTGAGCCTAATTCTGTAAATCCCTTAATCGCTTCTAATCTCTTCTCAGAGACTTCACTGATTGATTTTTCTGGACGATACATGAGATAGGCATAAGCAATACGATTGCTACGACCGACTCTTCCTCTTAATTGATACAAGGTTGACAAGCCCATGTGGTCTGCATTTTCAATAAATAAGGTATTGGCATTTGGAATATCTACCCCTGTCTCAATAATAGTAGTCGTCACCAAAATATCATACTGACCTTCAATAAAGTCAAGTAGAGTATTTTCTAACTGAATTTCACTCATTTGTCCATGAACATACCCAATCGAAGCCTCTGGAATCAACTCCTGTAATTCCGAAACCTTCTGGTCAATCGTGTCAACCTTATTGTAAAGATAGTAAATTTGACCTCCACGCTCCATTTCACGCAAGACAGCATCACGAATGACACTATCATTCTTCTCTAATACATAGGTTTGAACAGGATAGCGATTGGTTGGAGGAGTTTCAATAACAGACAAATCTCGGATTCCCAGCATAGACATGTGGAGAGTACGAGGGATTGGCGTTGCTGTCAAGGTTAGAACATCTACTTGTTTTTTCAGTTCTTTCAAAGTTTCCTTATGCTTAACACCGAATCGTTGTTCCTCATCAATAATCATCAAGCCCAAATCAGAAAACACAACATCTTTAGACAAAACACGATGCGTTCCAATCAAAATATCAACTTGACCATTCTTTAATTTTTCAAGTGTCTCTGCCTGCTCTTTTTTACTTCTAAAGCGACTCAACACATCAATATTAACAGCAAAATTTTGGAATCTTTCCTTAAAATTCGTATAGTGTTGTTGTGCTAACACCGTCGTCGGAACTAGAACAACAACCTGTTTGTGATCATTGACAGCCTTAAATGCTGCACGCATTGCAACTTCAGTCTTTCCAAAACCAACATCCCCAACTAAAAGTCGATCCATGGGATGAGAATCCTGCATATCTCTCTTGATTTCCTCAATACTACGAAGTTGATCATCCGTTTCAACATAAGGGAAGGCATCATCAAAAGCATGTTGATCTTCATCATCAGCTGAGAAAGCAAAACCCTTCAACTGACTACGCTCAGAATACAGTTTTATTAAATCGTCAGCTATATCCTCTACCTGGTTCTTAACTTTTTGCTTGGCCTTTTTGAAATGACCGTCATTTAATTTATTGAGTTTAGGAGGTTTCCCATCACTTGAAACATATTTGGACAGTAACTGAATCTGCTCTACTGGGATGGAGATTTGGTCACCATTTTGATACTGTACACTGACATAATCACGGTGAATCCCTTTGATTTCAATTGTTTCAATCCCTAGATATTGACCAATTCCATGGATATGGTGAACAACGTAGTCCCCTTTTTCAAGTTCATTATAATCTTTTAATCGCTCTGCGTTTGAAGCATGTTGTCTTCGAAAACGACGTTTTAATTTCTTTTGAAAAATCTCATGTTCAGTAATTAAGAGAATTTTTTCATCTACAAAATGAAAACCATGTCTTAGATTACCCTCAATCAAGTTTACAGATTCTTTACAGATACTTGACTTATCTTTGGAATCCAATTTGATCTGGTATTCCTCTAAAACATCTTCCAATGTTTTACTGCCCATTGAATTGCTAGACTGCAAGATAATAGTGTAGTCCATTTTTTTATATCGCTCAATTTCTTCTTTAAGAAAAGAAAACTGATTGAAGAATTCTTGCATGGGGTATTGATTAAATTGATAGATATGATCAAACTTGAGATTTCCTAAGCCCTTTTGCAGATTGGAGAAAAAAGTAACTGGACTTTGTTTTTTATAGATTTGCTCTGTATCTGCAAAATACTGCATCTCAGAAAATGATTTACCATTCTGTAAATCTTCTATAAAGTATTGCGCTAATTCTCTTTCAAAGGCTTCATACTGATTCATCAATTTTTGATAGTCATCAAAGAATACTGGTGTATCTTTTTCAATATAATCAAAGACAGTCCATGTTTTATCGTAACATAAGGACAAAAACTTTCGACTATCTGAATGCACTTGTTTTTGATGAAAACTTGACAAAATTTCTTCTAGATAGGATTTCAAAATCGGCGATAGAGTCTTCGAAATTTGCTTTTCTAAAGCTGACTGACCTCGTTGATAATTCTTTTCTCTCAAAAGTATGTCGCTAGCTGGAAAGATAGTGAGGTTTGTCTGATTTTCTTTCGATAATTGTGTTTCGACTTCAAAAGTACGAATACCATCTACTTCATCACCAAAAAACTCAATTCGGAAAGGTTCTAACTGAGACATCTCAAAAATATCTAAAATATCTCCTCGAATACTAAACTCACCTTGTGTCTGTACTTGAGTAACTTTTCGATATCCAATTTCCTTTAATTTGTGAAGTAGCTCGTGTTGGTCATATTCTTCACCAACCGCAATCCTTATAATACTTTCTTTAAATCTAGTCGGAGAGGGTAAGATCAACCGACTCGCTGCGATATTACAAACTAAAATCCCTTTCTTAGACGGATCACTCAAAAAACGCAAGGCATCAACCCGCGAAATGATTTTTTCTTGCGAAGACATCAAAAACTCTACCATAGGAGAGTCATCTACCAAAAAAGGATAGACAACTTCCTCTCCTAAGAGAGAAAGAAGATCACTGATAATTCGTTCTGCTTCTCCATAAGTTGAAGTCAGTAACACAATCTTATTTTCTTTTTCTAGACTGCTTGCAATTGCAAGAGCCTTGGTAGACGTTGATAAACCAAGTATTAGTTGTCTTTTCTTATTTATAAGATTTTGATGCCATTTTTTTATCTGGTCATTTTCTGAGAATAAACCTAATAAAGTCACCATTTATCCATTATACCTCTGCATTGTTTTCTCAAAGTTTTTCTCTTGTAAATAGTAGTTTACAGCATCGTCAACCTTGTCAATAGACTGTAAAATACCCACATAGTCATCCTGATCAAACTTACTTAAAACATGATGAACAACCGACATGCCTTTTTTAGGTCTTCCAATACCTATTTTAACACGGTTAAATACTTGGGTTCCAATATGTTGAATAATAGACTTGATGCCATTATGACCACCTGCTGAACCCTTTGCTCTTAAACGAATTTTCCCAACTTCCATGTCAAGATCATCGTAAATGACGAGTAAATCTTCAATATCCAAACCATAGTAAGTCAATAAAGCATGAACCGCTTTTCCACTTTCATTCATAAATGTTGTTGGTTTGACGAGATAAATTTTTTCTCCATTAAAGAAAAAAGATGCTAGGTCAGCTTGAAATATCTTGTCATGTGTAAAGGTGACATTTTGTTTTTTGGCCAATTGGTCAATCAACATAAATCCAACATTGTGTTTGGTTTCAAAATATTTATCCCCTGGATTTCCCAATCCTACAAGTAATTTGGTCATTTATTTTTCCTTTCAAAAGCCAAAAGGGTTGGAATTTTTTTCCAACCTAATTGACACTATTTATTAAATGTTATTAAACATTAAAGCGGAATTCCATGATATCGCCATCTTGAACGATATATTCTTTTCCTTCTTCACGCAAGCGTCCAGCTTCTTTTACAGCCTTTTCAGATCCGTACTTCACTAGATCCTCATATGACATGGTCACTGCACGAATAAAGCCTTTTTCAAAGTCTGAGTGGATAATACCAGCTGCTTGAGGAGCTTTCATACCCCGTTTAAAGGTCCAAGCGCGAACTTCTTTTTCACCAGCTGTAAAGTAAGTTCCGAGTCCAAGTAAGTGGTAAGCAGCTCGAGTCAATTTATCAACGCCTGACTCTGTCAAGCCAAGTGCTTCAAGAAATTCTTGCTTATCCTCATCGTCTAACTCAGAAATTTCTTCCTCAGCACGCGCAGAAATAACTACTACTTCAGCATTTTCTGTCGCTGCAAATTCACGAATTTGCTTCACATATTCGATAGAATCTGGATCTCCAACTACATCCTCATCCACATTAGCAACATAAAGAACTGGTTTAGTGGTCAAAAGGAAGAGACCTTTGACAACTTTTTGTTCTTCATCTGTAAATTCGATGGTGCGAGCTGATTTTCCATCTTCAAGGACTGGTTTAATCTTTTGAAGAACGTTAAACTCTGCTACTGATTCTTTATCTTTTTGCGTACGTGCCATCTTTTCTACACGCGCATAGCGTTTATTAACTGATTCTAAGTCAGCAAGAATCAACTCTAGGTTAATGGTATCAATATCTGCAAGTGGATCCACAAAGGCGTCTTCACGTCCTTGCTCGCGCATAACATTTTCATCATCAAAAGCACGAACTACGTGAACAATCGCGTCTACTTCACGGATATTGGCCAAGAATTTATTACCTAGACCTTCTCCTTTTGAAGCTCCTTTTACAATCCCTGCAATATCTGTAAACTCAAAGGTTGTTGGAACTGTCTTTTTAGGAGTAATCATTTCCGTTAGTTTTTGTAGGCGTTCATCTGGAACTTCCACCATCCCAACATTTGGATCAATAGTCGCAAATGGGTAGTTTGCCGCCTCTGCTCCTGCTTTTGTAATTGCATTAAAAAGGGTTGATTTACCAACGTTTGGCAAACCAACGATACCTGCTGTTAAAGCCATAGTTTCTCATTCTCCGTTCTCATTTCAATCCCTAACATTATAACACAAAAAGGGAAAACTTGCTAACCCTCTAACTAAGGGTTCTTAGTCAATAATCTTATTCATTTTTCGTTCAAAATCATAGCGACTCATCATGACAAGATGGTCACAATTGCTACACTTTATTTTGATATCTGCCCCTACACGTGTAATTTCCCAACGATTAGCCTTTTTGCCTGTTGACTTGATGGTACAAGCGTGTGGTTTTTTCATCTCAACAAAATTTCCAACTTGATACATACTACTCTCCTTTTCTTTTTTGATTATATCATAAAAGAGGCGAGCCAGGCTCAACCTCTTTCACTTAATTTGTTCGAACTGGTGTGATAAGCTGCATGAAATCTTCGTCAGTATCTGCTGGCACAAGAGTAAATGGACGAACTGATGAGATAAAGCTAATAGTAACCTTTTCGCTATTTAAAGCCTTGAGAGAATCAATCAAGTAAGTTGGGTTAAAACTAATAGTTAAATCATCCCCAGTCACCTGCTCCGTATCGATTTCTTCGTTTACTTTACCAACTTCTGGAGAGTGAACATGGGCGCTAACAACTCCACCTTTAATTTCAAGCTTCACAGTACCATTTTGAGTCGCACTTGATAAGAGACGTGCACGCTCCATAGATTGACGCAAATTAACCACATCAAAAGTAATTGTAGTGTTAAAGTCTGTTGGAATCAAGCGATCTGTATCAGGATAATTACCTTCTAGGAGACGAGTGTAGAAGCTAATATTTTCGCTTCTAAAGAGGATTTGATTATTTGCAAAGAAAATCTCCACAGTTTCAATATCATCCGTAAATACAGCTGAAAATTCGCGTAGAGAACGACTAGGAATCACCACATCAAAATCATCACCATTTTTTTCAAGAGTCAATTTCTTCTGGCTAAGGCGATGAGAGTCTGTCGCAACTGTTTTTAGTTCCTTGTGTTGGCTCAAAACAAAATGGACACCAGTCAAAATTGGACGACTTTCTTGCGTACTTGCAGCAAATGCTGTTTCATTGATAATTTTCTTGAGTAGTTTGGTTTCAAGAACCAAAGGTGTGCTTGCTGAAATTTCTTGGATTCGTGGGTACTGTTCGCTATCTTTTCCTTTTAGGGTGATTTCTGATTTGCCACTTGTTAAAACAATTTGTTTTTGTTCAATCTCTTTGAAATCAAGCGTTACATCTGGAAGACTAGATACAACATTGATAAAGAAAGAAGCTTCAAGAAGAATCGAACCCAAAGAAGTTATCAAGAGACCAGCATCTTCATTCTTTTGAGAAATGAAATTCTCAATAGAAATTTGACCGTTTGAGCCAATTAAAGTAATCCCTTCATTGGTAACGTCAATTTTGATTGTTGATAAAATTGGAATAGCATTTTTGGAGCTAATTGCCCGTTTTGTAGTATTTAAGGCTTGTATAAATAAATTTTTATTAATTGAAAAATGAATCATGGATTCTCCTTTATTTATTTTTAGTATTAGAAAGTTAATAGTAATAATAGAGTGTGTGAATTCTGTGGAAAACTGAGTGCTATTTAGTAAACTTAAGCTTATAAGCTTGTTTAAAAAATGTGGACAAAAAAGATAAGAAAGGAAAAGTTATCCACAAGCTACTTAATTTTCTTTTTAATTGCTTCTATTTCTAAACGTAAATTATCGTCTTCGTCAATCAATGATTTGATTTTAGCATGGGCATGAATAACGGTGGTGTGATCCTTTCCGCCAAATTCTTTTCCGATTTTCGGAAGACTGTTATCTGTCAGTTCTCTAGCTAGATACATGGCAACCTGACGTGCCAAAACGATGTTTTGAACTCGTCTCGTACCTTTCATTTCTTTAACACTCACTCCATAAAAATTACCAACTTCAGTTTGGATTTTCTCAATTGGAATAACAAGTATCTGGCGAGCGTCTTGCTTACGTGCTCTAATAGCTTCCGCAGCAATATCAATAGTAATATCCTTAATCTTCTTCACTCTGGCAATTAAAGTGATATCGTTGATTGCTCCTTCCAATTCTCGAACATTTGAATCAAATTGGCCAGCCAAGTATTCCAGAGTATCACTTTGGAAATGGTAATCCAAGTGCTCTGTTTTACTTTGAAGAATGGCGATACGTGTCTCAAAGTCAGGAGGAGTGATATTTTGCGTCAATCCCCAGCTAAAGCGTGTGACAAGTCTCTCTTCAAGTCCTTCTAGGTGTTTAGGACTTCGATCACTGGTTAGGACAATCTGTTTCTGCTTATCATGAAGAGCATTGAAGGTATTGAAAAATTCTTCCTGGGTCGCGACTTTTTTGCCACTGAGAGATTGGATATCATCGATCAATAAGAGATCAAGGCTACGGTAAGTCTTTTTGAACTTTTCCATTTCCCCAAGTCGCAAGTGTTCAAGAAAGTCATTGATAAAGCTTTCGGCAGGAATGTACTTGACACGCGCATCAGGAATATTTTTCAAAATCTCATTTCCAATCGCATTGAGTAAGTGAGTCTTTCCAAGACCAGGTCCTCCATAGATGAAAAGAGGATTATAGGTCAGAGCTAAATCTTCAGATACCGCTAGTGCAGCAGACACCGCCCAAACATTTCCATCACCTTGAATAAAGTTATCAAAGGTATATTTTTCTTTTAACCCTGTTTCGGAATAGGGAATCGTTGGTAGTGCAGGTGTGTAATCGTAAGTAGAGACACTATTCGTATCATTTACCTGAGGAGATTCTGTGCTCTGAGGTTTAGTGAAAATATAGTGAGGTTTGATTTCAGAATCATAAATTTCAAAACCAGCAGCAATGATAATATCTTTTAATTGCTTTTCCCACACCATTTCCATCTCTGATCTCGGTAGAAATATAGTAGCTGTATTTTCTTCTACTTTGATGAGTTCAGCAGGTGTAGCATAGAAATCATACATAGATCGTGTCAATCTTTCTTGAGCAAATTCTAAAATACGATTCCAAAATTGCTTCTCTTTCAACTAATTTTCCTCCTTTACTATGATTTTAGTAGTTTAGTGCTAGACTTATTTTACCATAGATAGTAGGATTTTTCCACAGATTGGGGAAAAGAATCCACAATGTTAACAGTATTTATCCACAGGTTGGGGATAAATAGGAAAATCCTTGATTTAATAGGGTTATTGATAAAAAAATTGGTGGATAAATTTGTGGGTTGAGAAAATAAAAGAACAGCCTTATTTCAGGCTGTTAATAATTCTATCGTATTCTTCTTGACTTGAAAAGGAGATAATAATCTTTCCAGTATCTTTTTTTGAAAGTTTAATTTCTACACTTAAACCGAGTAGTTTTTTTAATTTATCTTCTTCGTCTTTGATGAAAGAATCACTTTTTTTTTGCTTCTTGTGTTTTTTCTCTGTAAGAAGTGCTTCTAGCTTTCTCACAGAGATGTCTTCATTTTTAATTAGTTGAAAGAAATAGTCTTGCTGCTCTTTATCTAAACCAACTAGTGAACGTGCATGAGCTTGAGAAATTTTTCCATTTTCTACTTCAGTTAAGATATATTCTGGTAGGGAAAGTAAACGAATAAAATTAGTGATATAAGGACGAGATTTCCCCATTTTATCCGCTATCTCAGTGTGAGTAAATCCTTTTTCTACTAAAGATTCGTAGGCGCGTGCTTCTTCAACAGGATTTAAATTTTCTCTCTGCAAATTCTCAATGATTGACTGGATCATCATTTCCTGATCTGAGAGGTGCTTTACAACGGCTGGAATAGAGGTCAGACCAGCCAAGAGAGAAGCTCGATATCGTCTCTCTCCTGCAAGGATTTCATAACCAATTACAGGAGATTGACGAACGATGATTGGTTGGATAAGCCCATTTTCTTTGATTGACTGAGCTAATTCCTTTATTTTATCTGCATCAAATTCTTTCCGAGGTTGGTAAGGATTCTTTTGTATTTCAGAGATAGAAATCATTTCAAATTTTTCCATGATTCTACACTAACATATCTTTTACTTTCTGTAAAGTTTTCTTTACACTGATGTCAATTAAGACTCTAAATCACCAGAATTCTTATCTAGTTTAATTGAGGTTGTTTCCTCCTTACCGTTACGGTAGTAGGTTACTTTGATAGTATCTCCAATAGCATGATTGTAAAGAGCGTGTTGTAGGTCTGTTGATGAAGCAATCTCTTTATCGTCAACTTTGGTAATGACATCATATTTTTGAAGATGTCCATTTGCTGGCATATTGTTTTGAACAGATCGAACAACTACACCTGAAGTGAGGCCACTTGGAATGTTAAGTTTTCTAAGATCACTAGCTCCAACATTTGACAGATTGACCATTTGAATTCCAAGAGCTGGACGAGTCACTTTACCATTACTTTCAAGCTGTTTAATGATATTTTGTGCATCGTTTGAAGGAATTGCAAAACCAAGACCTTCTACAGATGTTCCACCATTACTTGCAATTTTACTTGATGTAATACCAATTACTTGTCCTTGAATGTTTACAAGTGGACCACCAGAGTTACCAGGGTTAATGGCTGTATCTGTTTGAATGGCTTTTGTTGAAATAGCTTGACCATCTTCAGATTTTAGAGAAACATTCCGATTAAGACTCGAGATGATTCCCTGTGTAACTGTATTAGCATATTCTGAACCTAGAGGACTACCGATAGCAATCGCTGTTTCTCCAACACTAAGTTGACTTGAATCCCCAAATTCTGCTACTGTTGTAACTTTTTCTGAAGAAATTTTAACGACAGCAATATCAGAGAAGGTATCAGATCCGACAATTTCACCAGGAACCTTGGTACCATCTGCTAAGCGGATATCAACTTTTGAAGCTCCATTGATAACGTGAGTATTAGTTACAAGATAGGCATCTTTATCATCCTTTTTATAGATGACACCTGATCCCTCACTTGCGATTTGTTGATTGTCTGAATCAGAATTAGTGTCGTCAGCATTAAATACACTACTTTGTCTACTGCTAGAAGAAGAATAAGTAATGATTGAGACAACAGCATCCTTAACTTTATTTACTGCTTGAGTGGTTGAATTTTCATTCTTATAGGATGTTTGAGTGACAGTGCCAGAATTATTATTCGTAGCTTGATTTCCTTGTTTTTGATAAAGTTGTAATGTTACGAAACTTCCTAAGGCACCACTTAAAAATCCGATTAGAATGATTGCTAGAACTTTAACTCCTTTTTTGTAAAATTTTTGTAAGTGTTTCATAAACGCCTCCGTTTGTTATTTATTTACTCAGATTATAAACCTATTAACTTAATCCAAACTTAAAAGCTTAAAGTTTTACACAAGTTGTGGATAACTCGCTTTATTCTGTGAATTCACTTGTATTTTTGAATGATTTTTGTGTGTATAAGATGTGAAATGAAGTGTGGATATGATAGAATAGAAGAATGAAAATAAAAATTGTAACAGTAGGAAAATTAAAAGAAAAATACCTTAAAGATGGAATTGCTGAATATACCAAACGAATTTCACGTTTCGCCAAATTAGAAATGATTGAGCTCACTGATGAGAAGACACCTGACAAAGCCAGTGAATTAGAAAATCAAAAAATCTTGGAAACAGAAGGTGAAAGAATTCTTTCTAAGGTTGGAGAAAGAGACTTTGTCGTTGTTCTAGCCATTGAAGGAAAAACACTCTCCTCAGAGGAATTTAGTAAGCAACTAGAGCAAGCTTCTATCAAAGGATACTCAACGCTTACTTTTATCATTGGAGGAAGTTTGGGTCTAGCTCCTGTTGTAAAAAATAGGGCCAATCTTTCTGTCAGTTTTGGACGTCTGACATTACCACATCAGTTAATGAGATTGGTTTTAGTTGAACAAATTTACCGTGCTTTTACAATTCAACAGGGTTCTCCTTACCACAAATAGAAGATTGACTTAGCTCTTGTTTTTTGATAGAATGGTCATGTTAGGTCTCATAGCTCAGCTGGATAGAGCATTCGCCTTCTAAGCGAACGGTCGCAGGTTCGAATCCTGCTGGGATCAATTTTAGATGCGAAGCTGGGATTTATCCCAGCTTTTTTCTTAAAAAAGTGCGTTTCAGGTGCAAAAATGTACAGTTGGGAAGAATTTTTTCTTACATGGTCTTCATTTTGTATAATAGGTGTGTAAGTTAACTTACAAGAAAAAATAATACAGGAGATTTCATTATGAAAAATACAGAAAAGTTGGAACAATTTAAAGAAGTAACAGAGGCAGAATTGCAGGAGATTCGAGGTGGAGATAAAAGACTACCTTACTTTTTTAAACATCTTTTTTCAAATAGGACAAAGTAGTAATATTATAGGGTGATAGGATGAGTTTATTAGGATTTGGAATAGTTATTCTTCATATTTTTATTTTAACAATAAGCTATGAATTAATTTGTAAAGTAACTAAAAAAGAAAGATATTTATTTATAGCTTGTATATTTGTATATCAGTCTGTAGCTGAATTTTTCTTTGACTTTATTTCATTAGCTGGGTTAGGGATTGAAAAGTTTATATTTCCTTTTATTCTATATACTTCTATAGTAGTTTTAAAGAAGTATGATAAGCATAAAGGAATGTTTATCAGTTTACTATTGTCTTTATTATATCATAGTACACATACTTTTTTATCAGTAACCCTATCCTCTATAACAGGTGATGCTTTTGTGATAGAACATGAAGTGATGTTTTATTTAGGAGTACTATTACTAACATATTTTATTATTAAAAAAATTATTACTTATTTCCATTTAGAACTTACCTATTTTGATAAAGATTATCTGTATCCTTTTTTAAAAAAAGTAATAGTTGCTTTCTTTGGTTTACATATCTTATTGTTTATTTCAGATATAGTAAGTACAACTCATCATTTAAATAGTTTCGGAAGTATTTTATCAACCATTGTTTTTATTTGCTTGTTATTGATTTTCTTTGCAATGAATTCTCACAAGGTTCAAATTGAAAAAGAGATTGCTCTAAAACAAAAGAAATTTGAACAAAAACATTTACAGACTTATACTGATGAAATTGTGGAGTTGTATAATGAAATTCGAGGTTTTCGTCATGATTATGCAGGAATGCTTGTCAGCATGCAAATGGCGATTGACAGTGGAGATTTACAAGAAATTAACAGGGTTTACAATGAAGTCTTAGTAAAAGCAAATCAGAAATTGAGGTCAGAAAAATATACTTACTTTGATTTAAATAACATAGAAGATTCTGCTTTACGAAGTTTAATTGCTCAATCGATTGTCTATGCACGAAAAAATGATGTAGAGTTTACATTGGAAGTAAAGGATATCATTACTAGACTGTCAATAGATTTACTTGATCTTGTTCGCATCATGAGCATTTTATTAAACAATGCTGTTGAAGGTGCTGCAGATAGTTATTTGAAACAAATGGAAGTTGCAGTCATTAAAATGGATTTTGAAACAGTTATAGTTATCCAGAATTCATGCAAAATCACTATGACGCCTTCAGAGGACCTATTTGCCTTAGGTTTCTCTACCAAGGGAAGAAATAGAGGTCTAGGACTTAATAATGTCAAAGAAATCTTAGATAAGTATGACAATATTATTTTAGAAACAGAGATGGAAGACAACACATTTAGACAAATTATTAGATTTAAGAGGGAATTTGAATGAAAGTATTAATTTTAGAAGATGTTATTGAACATCAAGTGAGACTAGAGAGAATATTAAATGAAATCTCAGAAGAATCGAATATTCCTATTTCATATAAGACAACAGGAAAAGTTCGTGAGTTTAAGGAATATATCGAAAATGATGAAGTAAACCAGCTTTATTTCCTAGATATTGATATTCATGGAATCGAGAAAAAAGGCTTTGAAGTGGCTCAATTTATCCGTCATCACAATCCTTATGCTATTATTGTCTTTATTACTAGTCGATCTGAATTTGCTACCTTAACGTACAAATACCAGGTATCAGCCCTAGATTTTGTTGATAAAGATATCAATGATGAATTGTTCAAAAAACGCATCGAGCAGAGTATTTTTTACACTAAGAGCATGCTGCTTGAAAACGAAGATGTTGTAGACTATTTTGATTACAACTATAAAGGAAATGATTTGAAAATTCCTTACCATGACATTTTGTATATCGAAACCACAGGAGTTTCTCATAAACTTCGGATTATTGGTAAGAATTTTGCAAAAGAATTCTATGGAACTATGACAGATATTCAGGAAAAGGACAAACATACCCAGCGATTTTATTGCTCCCATAAATCTTTCCTTGTCAATGTGGGAAATGTGAGAGAAATTGATCGAAAGAATTTAGAAGTTGTCTTTTATGAAGATCATCGTTGTCCCATTACCCGTTTGAAAGTTCGTAAATTAAAAGATATTCTAGAGAAAAAATCTAAAAAGTGATTGACAATTAGTAAGAAATTGATATAATGGTTATATCTGCTACAGATAGATGGTCCGTTGGTCAAGGGGTTAAGACACCGCCTTTTCACGGCGGTAACACGGGTTCGAATCCCGTACGGACTATTTTATCCGCCATAGCTCAGTTGGTAGTAGCGCATGACTGTTAATCATGATGTCGTAGGTTCGAGTCCTACTGGCGGAGTCAGATAAAAAAAGAACACCATTGGTGTTCTTTTTTAGTTTACATCACCTAACATTTTCATAAGGAAGTCTGTCATTTCTTGCGGACTTTCTTTTTTTCCGTGAGCAATCCAAGTCTGGCAAACACCAAATAGGGCATTTGTTAGATAAATACTGCTGTATTCTAATTCTATTGGAGTGAGTTGTAATTTCATAAAGCGTTTCTGAAGGTCGGTACTAAGCATAATGTGAAGCTTATTTCTCAAGAAATTTTGGATTTCTTTTGTCCCATTTTCAGATAAGAGTGCAGCCAAGAGTGGCTCAGACTCTAAATATTCAAATACTTCTAAAATAGCATCTCTTTTGCGATGAGCATGTTTTTGGAAAATATACTCAAAGGTATGAAATAGCTTACTTTGGTAGAGTTCAATCATATCATACTTATCCTTGTAGTGAGTGTAAAAGCTGGAACGACTAATTCCGGCTTTTTCTGCTAACTTGACAGTAGAAATTTGATCAAAGGGCTGGTCCATCAATAATTGAACCATGGCATTTTCGATAATTCGTTTTGTTTTTAAACGTTTGTTACTTTCTTTCATAATTCCTCCTTGTAAACAAAAATAGACTATGTGTCTAAAAAAATATTTTTTACCTTGTAATTTAGATTTTTTGATGTATAATCTATTATATCAAAATTTTAGACAATATGTGTAAAAAAGGAGGAAACATGTTTAAAGAATGGAAAGCAATATTTAAAAAACCGACCTTTATCATTGTAATGATAGGGATTTCTCTCATTCCAGCTTTATACAACATTATATTTTTATCGTCCATGTGGGATCCATATGGTCAAGTATCGGAATTACCTGTGGCAGTTGTCAATAAAGATAAGGAAGCTTCTTATAATGGACAGACAATGAGAATTGGTGAAGACATGGTGTCTAATTTAAAAGAAAATAAGGCTTTGGATTTTCACTTTGTTAATGAAGAGGAAGGGGAAAAAGGGCTAGAAGATGGTGACTACTACATGGTAGTGACTTTACCAAGTGATCTATCTGAAAAAGCTACTTCTATACTAACGAATCATCCTGAACAGATGCAGATTAATTATCAGACGTCAAGTGGGCATAGCTTTATTGCAAGTAAGATGAGTGATTCTGCAATGACACAATTAAAACAAACCGTCTCTACTAATGTTACTGAAACATACACTAAGGCTTTATTTCAAAAAATGAATGATTTGAAGTCTGGAATAAATAAGGCAGCTGAAGGAAGTGAACAATTAGCTGATGGAGCCGATCAGTTGGTGACGGGAAGTCAAACATTGACGACAAATCTTAATACTCTAGCTAATTCAACTGTAACTTTTTCAAATGGAGCGGATCAATTTACAAAAGGCTTATCTAGCTATGTGTCTGCTATAGAGCAATTACATATTGGTTTAGGAACTTTTAATAGTGGTTTACAAAGTTATACAAATGCTGTCTCACAAGTTGACACTGGACTTGGTCAATTAACTTCAAAAACTCCTGAGTTGGTGACAGGTGTAAATCAGCTAAATACAGGTATAAAGTCCTATACAGGTGGTGTTTCACAACTGGATACAGGTCTCAATCAATTTTCAGTTGGTGTAAATGCTTATACAAATAGTGTGAAAGAACTTTCTAACGGAACAAGTCAATTATCCAATCAATCAGATACACTAAGAGATGGAATGGAGCAATTAAATACTGGTATTAAAGAAATTTCAAGCCAATTAGAGTCCTCATCTCAACAAAATGAAGAAATAGCGCAATTGGCAACAAGCTTAGGAGAACTAAATAAAACACTACAAGCTCTTACAATATCAGATAATACTCAACTGAAAAGTACATTGTCAGAAGCTTTGCCAAATCTAACAACTCTTGCTCAGGATATTGTGACCAAAAGTCAGACAGAACAAGAGAAAACTCTTGCAAACCTTCAATCAACAGCTACTTATCAATCTCTTACAGAGGAACAAAAGAAAGAACTGACAGAAGCTATTTCTAAAAATTCTAATTCTACTATTGAGTCAGCAAAAACAATTTTAACGACAGTAGGAGGATTAAAAGAAAGTATAGAGAATTCAGAACAACAAGTATCTAACCTATCTGATGTGCAGACGAAAGCAAATCAACTCTTACCTGCAGCATCTAGCTCCTTGACAACCTTGTCAAATGGATTTACAATATTACAAACTTCTGTAAATAATCAGTTAGTTCCTGGAAGTCAGTCAATTGAAAAAGGAGTTGTAAACTATACTAAAGGACTGGATACTATTTCTATAGGTGCTAATCAACTAAGTGAAAAGAATGCAAGTTTAACAACTAGTCTAGATCAATTAGTTTCTGGATCAAGTAAGTTGACAGAAAACACATCATCCTTGACAGCTGGAGTAGATGCGTTAGCTGGAAAAGCTCCAGAATTAGTATCAGGTATAGAAAGTTTGTCATCTGGTTCTGCTCAATTGAATAATAAGAGTCCAGAGCTGATAGCAGGTATTACTACATTACAATTTGGCTCTGGTCAATTAACAGATAAATCAACACAGTTACTTTCTGCAGCATCTCAACTAGGAAGTGGCGCTATGAAGATTGCAGATGGTGCTGGAAAACTAGCAGATGGTGGAACAACCTTAACCTCTAGTCTTGAAGATTTACAGACAGGAGTTGATTCATTAGGACAAGGATTAGGCAATGCTAATAACCAGCTCAAATCAGCTTCAACAGAATCTAAAAATGCAGAAACATTATCTGAACCTCTAGTTCTCTCAAAAACAGACAATGACCAAGTCCCTGTAAATGGGATTGCTATGGCTCCTTATATGATATCAGTTGCTCTTTTTGTTGCTGCTATATCTACCAATATGATTTTTGCTAAGTTGCCTTCTGGACGTCATCCAGAGAGTCGTTGGGCTTGGTTGAAGTCTCGCTCTGAAATAAATGGGATTATAGCTGTCTTAGCAGGTGTTTTAGTTTATGGAGGTGTCCATCTTATTGGATTGACTGCGAACCATGATATGAGGACCTTGATTCTAATTATAATCACAAGTTTAGCTTTCATGTCTATGGTGACAGCTTTAACAACTTGGAATAGCCGTATTGGAGCTTTCTTCTCTCTTATTTTACTTTTATTACAGTTAGCATCAAGTGCAGGGACCTATCCCCTTGCTTTAACAAATGATTTCTTTAAAGGTATCAGTCCATGGTTACCAATGAGTTACTCTGTATCAGGCTTGCGACAAACAATCTCTATGACAGGAAATATTCATCACCAAGTGATTTTCCTTATTATAACACTAGCTTTCTTTACTGCTTTAGGTATGCTAGCTTATCAACCTAAGAAAATGGAAGAAGATTAAAAAGATTGGCCAAGGAATTGGTCAATCTTTTTCTGTCTTAGATAAATTTCGTCTGTGATTATAGATCCCAAAAAGAAGAAGGGCAGTTAGTGAGCAGGCTGCTCCAGTAACAAAACCACTGGGAATAAAGGAAAGTGTAATGGTGCCTTTTCCTTTTGGAACATCAACTTTCATAAAACCAGTTTGAGCCTGCTTGATTTCAAGTTTTTTCCCATCTTGGTATGCAGACCAACCTTTGTCATAAGGAATAGTGAAGAAAATAGAGGTATCTTGTTTTACTTCATATGTAGCAAAGACTTTATTTTTAGAGGTGGATACTTCTACAGGTTGTTCTTTAATTTTTTGGATTGCTTCAGTTAGGGCCTGAGTATCTAAACGATAGAAGGTTGGAGATTCAAATGACACCTGAGAATTTCCAGGGAAACTAACACTGATATTGAAAGTTTGTCGTTTTTCAGTATAACCCAAATTAAAGAAATTAAATGCATTGTCAGTTGTAAAAGTCTTTTTTTCTCCATTGACAAGGATGTCAACTTTCTTTTGCTTATCGTTTGTAAAATGAAGATTTGAAAAAGAGAGATAGACTTGACTATTTTGAGGAACCTCAATTTGATAATCAATCTTTGCATCTTCATTCGCAGAACCTGTGATGCTGGTTAAACCATCTGAAGTATCTGTTTTATCATATGCTATTTGGGAGAAGTAATCCAAGTTGAGATTAGTAAGCTGGTTTATAAATAAAGCTTGATTATCTAGAGTGTGATTATTAAAGTTTACATCGGTATAAATAGATTGAGTGGCAAAGGCAATGGGTAAAGAGAGTTGATTTTTATATAAGGTTAAATGATCCTTTTGATAAATCTCTTGAAAGCCATACTTATCAAGTGAAGTTTCAGAAATATTGTACTGGATTCCAAATAAACTATCTGCTAAAAGATTGTTATTAGCATAACGGAGATTGAGGTTGGTTCCAGAGGATTTGAATCCAAGTTTGTCCAAACTAGTGCTAGCTGAACGATTTCGTACAGACGAGAATTGAGAGATTCCATTGTAGTTAAATTTCATACTGTCATTTCCAGTCTGAATTTGCAGTTTTTCAGTACGTGTAAATGAATTGTCAATTTTGTTTAGAATGGATTCCATAGCGGTGATATCTCTATTATAGGCGCTACGAGAAGCAAAGGCCCATTCTTTAGCTATTCCTTCCATTTGAGATGATGCATTTAAGCTTATCTCAGCTGTTATAAATAAAGACAAAAGAATTGCAAATAGATTTACAGAGATAAATTTTCTAATGACTGCAAGAAGTAAAAGAGCATAAACTAGTAGAAATTCAAGAGTGAGTAGGATATTCAAATCAGTTAAAAAAGAATAGTGTGATTTAAAATAGACAGTGGCCAAAAATCCTGTTAGTACAAGAAAAAGTGAGACAAATAGATTCCATAGCTTCAGTTCTTTCAGACGATTTAAGACTTCTGCTGCAGTATAAATTAACAGAGTGGAAAAAATCCAAGCATAGCGATGCAAAAACATATTTGGGGTATGCATCCCCTGCCAAAATAAATCAAGTGCTTCTATGTAAAAGCTTGTTATTAAAAAAGTAAAGAAAATTGCATAAGTAAGTTTCACGTGAAACCTTATAGATTTTATTGTAAAAAATAGAATGGTCAAAATAAAGGGAAGCAGTCCAACAAAAATCATTGGTATAGATCCATATTTAGTTGTATCAAAAGATCCAATGAATTGTTTTGCGAAAATATCCAGATACCAGCTACTATCTGTTTTCAATTTTGTGATGGCAGTCAACTTCTCTCCATGAGTTTGTAAATCAAACAGTGTAGGAAGAGTCATAATCAAACTAGCCATTCCAGCTAAAAAGGAGGTAACAACAAAATCAAGAAAAGATGATTTTCGAGTTTTAAAGTCCCAAGAAATTTGGCAGAGATACCAGAAAATAAGAAACAATGCTGTCATATACCCAAAATAATAATTTTGAATAAATAAGATTGACAAACTTGTAAAGTATAGTAGACGCTTCTTTTGTGTTATAAGTAGGTGTAAACCAGTTATAATTAAAGGAATCAAGATAAAAACATCTAGCCAGGTTTTAATCTCTAACTGACTGACAGTGAAGCTCATTAAAGCATAGGAAGTAGATAAGGCAAGTTTTAAAAATTTTGGGATATCTTTAAATAATCTATTTAGACTAAAGAAGGTTGACAGACCAATCAATCCAAATTTTAAGAGAGTGGTCAGATAAACAGCATCTGGCATATTCGACAGATTAAAAAAGTAAACCAGAGGTGAGAGAAAACTACCCAAGTAATAACTAGATAGAGCATAGAAATTCAGTCCGAGGCCACTTGTAAAGGTGTAAAACAAACTGCCATTTCCATGTAGAATATTTCGTAAAGCTACATCAAAAATAACGTATTGATGGAAACCGTCTCCTAATAGTGGAGATGCATCGCTATTCCAGTAGATACCTTGAGTTAGGTATACTCCAGTCATAATTACTAAAGGGATGATGAAAGAAATAAAATAGGTCCAATATGTTTTAAAAAATGATTTCATGTTACCTCGCAGAATGATAGAAAACTCAGTTGGTTACCCCAACTGAGTTTTGAAGTCTTATTAGTCTTTCCAAAGTTCTTTAACTTTTGCTTGTACTTCTGCATTTTCTAGGAATTCATCATAGGTTTCATCAATACGATCAATGACACCATTCTTAGACAAAACAATAATATGGTTTGCCAAAGTTTGGATAAACTCGTGGTCATGACTGGCAAAGATGATTGATTCTTTAAAGTTTTTCAATCCATCGTTCAAGCTTGAGATAGATTCCAAGTCCAAGTGATTTGTTGGATCATCAAGTACAAGGACATTTGATTTCAAGAGCATGAGTTTTGAAAGCATGACACGTACTTTTTCTCCCCCTGACAAGACGTTTACAGGTTTGTTAACCTCATCTCCAGAAAAGAGCATACGACCGAGGAAACCACGTAGGAAGGTATTGTCATCTTCTTCTTTACTTGCAAATTGACGCAACCAGTCAAGGATTGACTCTCCTCCTGCAAAATCAGCTGAGTTGTCTTTTGGCAAGTAAGAACGGCTAGTAGTAACTCCCCACTTGACAGTTCCTTCATAGTCGATGTCACCCATAATTGCACGAATTAATGCAGTCGTTTGGATGTCATTTTGTCCAATAAGAGCTGTCTTATCACCTGGACGCAAGATGAAACTAATATTGTCTAGGATAGTTTCGCCATCAATCTTTACAGTTAGATTTTCTACTGTCAAGAGATCATTACCAATCTCACGTTCTGCTTTAAAGTTGATAAATGGGTATTTACGACTAGATGGCACAATCTCTTCTAATTCAATCTTGTCAAGCATTTTTTTACGAGACGTTGCTTGTCTTGATTTAGAAGCATTAGCAGAGAAGCGAGCAACGAATTCTTGCAATTGCTTAATTTTTTCTTCTGCCTTGGCATTACGGTCTGCTAACAATTTAGCAGCAAGCTCAGAAGATTCCTTCCAGAAGTCGTAGTTTCCGACATAGAGTTTGATTTTTCCAAAGTCAAGGTCGGCCATGTGAGTACATACTTTATTTAGGAAGTGACGGTCATGGGATACAACGATGACAGTGTTATCAAAGTCAATCAAGAAGTCTTCTAGCCATGTAATTGATTGGATATCTAAACCGTTGGTTGGCTCGTCCAAGAGAAGAACATCTGGTTTGCCAAAAAGTGCTTTGGCAAGGAGAACTTTTACTTTTTCACCGTTGGCCAATTCGCTCATGTTTTGGTAGTGCAATTCTTCTGGAATATTTAGGTTTTGAAGTAGCTGAGATGCTTCACTCTCTGCTTCCCAACCTCCAAGTTCAGCAAACTCACCTTCGAGTTCGGCTGCACGAACACCATCTTCATCTGAAAAATCTTCCTTCATGTAAATGGCGTCTTTTTCTTTCATGATGTTGTAAAGTTTTTCATTTCCCATAATAACGACATCAATAACTCGCTCGTCTTCATAGTCAAAATGATTTTGACGGAGAACAGAGAGACGTTCATCTGGACCAAGAGAGATGTGACCAGTTGTTGGCTCGATATCACCAGCTAAGATTTTTAAGAATGTAGACTTCCCAGCACCATTAGCACCAATTAATCCGTATGTATTTCCTTCTGTAAATTTGATATTGACATCATCAAAAAGTTTGCGATCACTAAAACGTAGTGAAACATCAGATACTGTAAGCAATGTTTTTCTCCTATAATATGTAATACATTTATTCTACTAGAAAAGAGAGAAATATTCAAATTTTTGTTTGTCAATTTTATGTCAATCAAGTTTACAGATTTGTTTACAATGAGTTAGTTATTTGATTTAAATAATTTTCTGTTATTTTAACAAAAAAATGCTATAATTGAAGAGACCATTTCGAAGGAGAAAAAAATGACGAAACCCATTATTTTAACAGGAGATCGCCCAACAGGAAAACTGCATATTGGACATTATGTTGGGAGTCTAAAAAATAGAGTATTACTGCAGGAAGAAGACGAGTATGAGATGTTTGTTTTTTTGGCGGACCAACAAGCATTGACAGATCACGCCAAAGACCCTCAAACGATTGTAGAATCGATTGGGAATGTTGCCTTAGATTACTTAGCAGTTGGATTGAATCCAAGTAAATCAACTATCTTTATTCAAAGTCAGATTCCAGAGTTAGCTGAACTGTCTATGTACTATATGAATTTGGTGTCACTAGCTCGTTTGGAACGGAATCCGACAGTAAAAACAGAGATTGCTCAAAAAGGGTTTGGAGAAAGTATTCCGACAGGATTTTTGGTTTATCCGATTGCGCAAGCAGCAGATATTACTGCTTTCAAGGCTAATTATGTTCCTGTTGGGACAGATCAGAAACCAATGATTGAGCAAACTCGCGAGATTGTTCGTTCTTTTAACAACGCATATAACTCTGATGTCTTGGTGGAACCGGAAGGTATTTATCCAGAAAATGAGAGAGCAGGGCGTTTGCCTGGTCTAGATGGAAATGCTAAAATGTCTAAATCCCTTAATAATGGTATTTATCTAGCAGATGATGCGGATACGTTGCGTAAAAAAGTCATGAGCATGTATACTGATCCAGACCATATTCGGGTTGAGGATCCAGGTAAGATTGAAGGAAATATGGTTTTCCATTATCTAGATGTGTTTGGTCGTCCAGAAGATGCTCAAGAAATTGCGGATATGAAAGAACATTATCAATGTGGTGGTCTTGGTGATGTGAAGACGAAACGTTATCTACTTGAAATATTAGAACGCGAACTTGGTCCTATTCGTGAGCGCCGTATCGAATTTGCTAAGGATATGGGAGAAGTGTACAATATGCTTCAAAAAGGTAGTGAAAAAGCACGTGAGGTTGCAGGTCAAACTCTATCTGAAGTTAAGGGAGCAATGGGACTAAATTATTTTAAATAATAGATAAAATATGAATCGTAAAACTATCTCTTCCATAGGATCACGGGGATAGTTTTTTTATGATTTCTACCATAAATATAATTGACAAATTTTCATAGAATGGTATGATAGATACAATACAAAAAGAGTCAAGCTCAAAAAGAAAGAAAAGAGGAAACTTCAATGTCTAATTGGGACACTAAATTTTTGAAAAAAGGTTTTACCTTTGATGATGTATTGCTCATTCCAGCAGAAAGTCATGTGTTGCCTAATGATGCAGATTTAACAACAAAATTGGCAGATAATCTGACTTTAAATATCCCAATTATAACAGCCGCCATGGATACAGTCACAGAGAGTCAAATGGCCATTGCCATTGCTCGTGCAGGTGGTCTTGGAGTAATCCATAAAAATATGTCTATTGCGCAACAGGCAGATGAAGTTCGCAAGGTAAAACGTTCTGAAAATGGTGTTATTATTGATCCATTCTTCTTGACTCCAGAACATACCATTGCTGAGGCAGACGAACTGATGGGACGTTACCGTATCAGTGGTGTTCCAGTTGTAGAAACACTTGAAAATCGTAAATTGGTTGGTATTCTAACAAACCGAGATCTTCGCTTTATTTCAGATTACAATCAACCAATCTCGAACCATATGACCAGTGAAAATCTTGTCACTGCTCCTGTTGGTACAGATCTTGCAACAGCTGAACATATTCTTCAAGAACACCGTATTGAAAAACTTCCTTTGGTTGACGAGGAAGGCCGTCTTTCTGGCTTGATTACTATCAAAGATATTGAAAAAGTTATTGAGTTTCCAAATGCTGCTAAAGATGAGTTTGGTCGTCTTCTAGTTGCTGGTGCGGTGGGTGTCACTTCAGATACATTTGAACGTGCTGAAGCCCTTTTTGAAGCAGGTGCTGACGCAATTGTTATTGATACTGCACATGGTCACTCTGCTGGAGTTCTGCGTAAAATTGCTGAAATTCGTGCTCATTTCCCAGATCGTACTTTGATTGCAGGTAATATTGCAACTGCAGAAGGAGCGCGTGCTCTTTACGAAGCAGGTGTAGATGTTGTCAAAGTTGGAATTGGACCAGGTTCTATCTGTACCACTCGTGTGATTGCAGGTGTTGGTGTACCACAAGTTACAGCAATCTATGATGCAGCAGCAGTTGCGCATGAATATGGCAAAACAATCATCGCTGATGGTGGAATCAAGTATTCTGGAGATATTGTAAAGGCCCTTGCTGCAGGTGGAAATGCTGTTATGCTTGGATCAATGTTTGCTGGAACAGACGAAGCGCCAGGTGAAACGGAAATCTTCCAAGGACGTAAGTTTAAGACTTACCGTGGTATGGGATCAATCGCTGCAATGAAGAAAGGTTCAAGTGACCGTTACTTCCAAGGTTCTGTTAATGAAGCAAACAAACTCGTTCCAGAAGGAATTGAAGGCCGTGTTGCCTATAAAGGCGCAGCAGCTGATATTGTCTTCCAAATGATTGGTGGTATTCGCTCTGGTATGGGTTACTGTGGTGCAGCTAACCTTAAAGAATTACACGACAACGCTCAATTTATTGAAATGTCTGGGGCTGGTCTAAAAGAAAGTCATCCTCATGATGTGCAAATTACTAATGAAGCACCAAACTACTCTATGTAAACAAAAAAGAACTCCTGAAAATTAGGGGTTCTTTTATTTACAACAGTGTCAATTTAATTTACAGATATCTGACCGTTTTGAATATTGAAAATACTAAGGTTTTCTGGCAAGTTTTGTAAGTGATCCAAACTTGTTGTTGTGATAAAGGTCTGGATAGATTGAGAAATGGTTTCTAGTAATTTTAGTTGCCGGGTGTTATCAAGTTCGCTCATAACATCGTCAAGCAGTAGTATCGGAGACTCATTGGTAATACTTTCCATTAGCTCAATTTCCGCCAGTTTTATAGAAAGAACAAGGCTACGATGTTGACCTTGGCTTCCAAAACTAGCATCCATACCATTGATATAAAAAGAAATATCATCTCGATGAGGGCCAACTCCAGTATTCTTTTTAAATAAATCTCTGGATCTGCTTTTATCCAAAGCAATTTTAAAGGAACTTGTTAGCTGTTCTTCATTAGTGAAGTTGACAGATGATTGATAAGATATTGACAGTTCTTCTAATTTATTTGAAATTTCTAAGTGTTTTTTTTGGCCAAATTTCTCTAAGTCTTTAATGAATTTTATCCGATGCTTTATAACGCGACAACCATAATCTATTAACTGATCATCTAAGACTGACAGAAATGTTTCATCAATCTTCTGGCTGGATTTTAGATAAGTATTTCTTTGCTTGAGTATGTGGTTATAGTTTGACAAGTCTGACAAGTAGATTGGTTTAATTTGTCCCAGTTCGATGTCTATAAATTTTCGACGGACAGAAGGTGCTCCCTTAATTAGCTGGAGATCTTCAGGTGCGAAGAGGACAACATTCATATGTCCGATGTAGTCTGATAGGCGAGCTTGTTTTAAGTGATTGACTTTAGTCACACGCCCTTTTGGCGTTAAATCAATTTCTAGAGGGATAGAGCTTGTTTTCTTCTGTAGCAAGCCAGAAAGATGGAGTTGCTCGTTATCAAAATGAATGAGATTTTTATCTGTACGAGTCCGATGACTACGTGTTAAGGCTAAAAAATAGATTGCTTCTAGAATATTGGTTTTTCCTTGTGCATTTTGACCTAGAAAGACATTTAATTTTGGATTGAAATCAATTTTCGCCTCTTTGTAGTTTCGAAAGGTTTTAATTGTTAAATGTTGGAGCCACATGGTTATCTTCCTGGAAAACGTGGAACTTGTTTGGTTTTAGGCGATGAAGAAGTTCTTTGTTTTTCTTTATTGATACCTTTATTCATCTCTTTGACAAGTTTAGCAATTCGCTCTTTCTCAATCTTATCTGCTTGATACTCTTCTTGCTCTTTTAAACTTGGTTGTGTCAAGGTGATGTCAATCTTTAAATCAGGAATGTCAATCGTATCTCCAATACGGATTTTTTTCCCACGTCTACTTTCTAACTCGCCATTAAAGTAAACTTGATGATCTATTAAAAAGGATTTGATAGCACCACCGCTTTGTATAATTCCAAGTTCTTTTAGGAGGGCTTGGAGCGTAATAAATTCTTCAAATAATTTGTATTCCATAATTCACCTCAATCTTTGGTATTATACCATATTTTCCTTGAAATAGCTGAAGGAAAGTTAGTTGAAATGAAAACGGTTTTACTCTTTAAAGCTATAAAGAGAACAAGAAAAATTTTGATTTTCGTGGTATAATAGAACTCTATATGTAAGGAGGTAAGGTATGGAATTAGTGCCTGGAATTTCAGCACATTTTGTTCAATCCAAAAAGTTTAAAACAAATAAAATCACTATTCGTTTTACTGCTCCCTTATCTCTTGAGACAATAGCAGGACGCATGTTAAGTGCGAGTATGTTGGAGACGGCAAATCAAGCTTATCCCACATCACAAGCATTTCGCAGATACTTGGCAAGTTTATATGGAACAGATATTTCCACAAGTGCTTATCGTAGGGGACAGGCACATATTCTTGACTTAACATTTACTTATGTGAGGGATGATTTTTTAAGTAAAAAGAATGTCTTGACTTCTCGAATTTTGGAATTGGTGAGACAGACTTTATTTGCTCCCTTAGCTCAAGATGGTGCTTTTGAGCCAGCTTTATTTGAAATTGAAAGAAAACAGTTATTGGCTAGTCTAGCTACTGATATGGATGATTCATTTTATTTTGTTCATAAGGAGTTGGATAGCTTGTTCTTCCATGATGAGCGTCTTCAATTGAGATACAGTGATTTACGAAATAGTATTTCAAATGAGTCTCCGGAAAGTAGCTACACGTGCTTTCAAAATGCTCTGAAAAATGATCGTATTGATTTCTTTTTCTTAGGTGATTTTAATGAAGTAGAAATCACAGAATCGCTGAAGTCATTACCCTTTACAGCTAGAGAGAACGACGTCACTATCCAGTACCATCAATCTTATTCGAATGTTCTACGAGAAGGAATGGTTCAGAGGAATGTTGGGCAATCTATTTTAGAATTAGGCTATCATTCTCCTGTAAAATATGGTGATGATGAGCATTTGCCCATGCTTGTTATGAATGGTTTGTTGGGTGAATTTGCACATTCAAAACTTTTTACAAACGTTCGTGAAAATGCTGGAATAGCCTATACAGTCTCGAGTCAATTGGATTTGTTTAGTGGTCTGTTAAGGATGTATGCGGGTATCGATAGAGAAAATCGAAATCAGGCTAGAAAAATGATGAATCATCAATTGCTAGATCTGAAAAAGGGTAACTTTACAGATTTTGAACTTGAACAAACCAAGGAGATGATTCGACGATCTTTGTTGATGGCTCAAGATAATCAACAGACCTTAGTTGAAAGAGTCTATTTGAATGCTCTATTGGGGAAATCAAGCTTTGATATTGATCGATTGGTGGCAAAATTAGAGAGTGTTGATAAAGAAGCTGTCTGTAAAGTTGCCAATAGTTTGAAGTTACAAGCGATTTACTTTATGGAAGGAGTAGAATGACAAAGGTTACTTTTGAAGAAAAATACTATCCTGCTGTAAAAGAAATAGTCTACAAAACACAATTGTCAAATGGATTGACAGTTTCTTTACTCCCTAAACAAGATTTCAATGAGGTTTATGGATTTGTAACGGTTCAATTTGGTTCTGTAGATGCAACTTATACAAGCTTGGAAAAAGGTTTACGTCATCATCCAGCAGGAATTGCACATTTTCTTGAACATAAATTGTTTGAAAGAGAAAATTCTGAGGATATAATGGCTGCTTTTACTCGATTAGGTGCGGACAGTAATGCCTTTACAAGCTTTACTAAGACCAGCTATCTTTTTTCAACAATTAACCATCTATTAGAGAATTTAGATTTGCTAGATGAGTTAGTCGGAGATGTTCATTTTACAGAAGAGTCTGTTTTGAGGGAACAGGATATTATCCAGCAAGAACGAGAAATGTATCAAGACGATCCAGACTCACGCTTGTTTTTTGCAACATTAGCCAACCTTTATCCTGATACTCCTTTAGCAACAGATATAGTTGGAAGTGAAAAATCAATTTCTGAGATTCAAGTTTCAAATTTAAAAGAGAACTTTACAGACTTTTACAAACCTGTCAACATGTCACTGTTTTTAGTTGGAAATATTGATGTGGAAGTTGTTGAGGAATACTTTTCGAAAAAGGAAAAGGAAGTTTCAAACCAGTTTACGGTTTCAAAAGAGCAACTCCTTTTGCAGCCTGTGAAGCAAACAGATAGTCTTCGGATGGAAGTTTCTTCACCCAAACTTGCTGTTGCGATTAGAGGTAATGGGCAAATAACAGAAGCTGAGTCTTATCGTTACAATATTTTATTTAAATTACTATTTACGATGATGTTTGGTTGGACTTCTGATCGTTTTCAAAGGTTATATGAGTCTGGGAAGTTAGATGCGTCATTGTCACTTGAGGTTGAAGTCAACAGTCGCTTTCATTTTGTGATATTGACGATGGATACCAAAGAGCCTGTTTCTCTGTCGCATCAATTTCGGAAAGCGATTCGTCAGTTTAGTAGTGATACGGATATTACAGAGGAACATTTAGATCTTGTTAAGAGTGAGATGTTTGGGGAATTTTTCAGTAGCATGAACTCCTTGGAATTTATTGCAACTCAATACGATCCGATGGATCGCGGAGAAACAATTTTTGATTTTCCGAAAATTTTACAGGAAATTACTTTGGAGGATGTTCTAGAAGCTGGACATCGTTTGATTGATAATGGTGATCTAGTTGATTTTACAATCTTTCCAGCTTAAAAGATGACTAATACTAGAAAGAAGGAATGGTACGTATGAGAAAAAAAACAATTGGCGAGGTTCTACGTTTAGCTAGAATTAACCAGGGATTGAGTTTAGAAGAATTGCAGGAAAAAACTGAAATTCAGTTGCATTTTCTAGAAGCTATGGAGGCAGATGATTTTGATCAACTTCCTAGTACCTTCTATGCTCGTTCTTTTTTAAGAAAATATGCCTGGGCAGTAGAGTTAGATGAAAGAATTGTTTTGGATGCATATGATTCAGGCAGTATGATTACCTACGAAGAGGTAGATGTCGATGAAGAAGACTTGTCTGGTCGCAGACGATCAAATAAGAAAAAAACGTCTTATCTCCCCTTGTTTTATTTCGTTCTATTTGCTTTGTCAATTTTAATTTTTGTCACTTACTATGTTTGGAACTACATCCAAACTCAGCCAAGTCCTTCTTCAGCTAACTATAGTGTTGTGAACTCAACTAGTTCAACAACCTCATCTAGTTCATCTTCTAGTAGTCAGACGTCTAGCTCGTCTTCTACTACGGAATCAACTATTACAGTGTCAGGCGAAGGAAACCGCATTGAAGCTCGGTATAAAACGAGTAAGGAAACCGCTACTGTTCAACTAGCAGTTTCAGATACAACTAGCTGGGTAAGTGTTTCAGGAAGTGAGCTGGAGGGTGGTGTGACACTATCCGCAGACAATAAGAATGCAAAAACAACAGTTTCAACTAAGAATCCCGTTACCATTACTTTAGGTGTAGTGAAGGGAGTTACTGTGACTGTGGACAATCAAACGATTGATACTTCGAAGCTGACAACTCAGACTGGAACTGTAACACTTACATTTACTACAGATTAAGGAAAAATCAATGAAAAAAGAACAAATTCCTAATGTATTAACTATTGGTAGAATTCTCTTCATACCTCTCTTTATTCTTATTTTGACTTTGGGCCATTCACAAGGCAGTCATTTGCTAGCGGCGATCATCTTTGCAGTTGCTAGTATAACGGATTATCTTGATGGCTATCTTGCTCGTAAATGGAATGTAGTCAGCAACTTTGGAAAGTTTGCTGATCCGATGGCCGATAAGCTGTTGGTTATGTCAGCTTTTATCATGTTGATTGAGTTAGATATGGCTCCAGCTTGGGTTGTTGCTATTATCATCTGTCGTGAACTTGCGGTGACAGGCTTGCGCTTGTTGCTTGTTGAGACGGGAGGGACAGTTCTAGCAGCAGCGATGCCAGGGAAAATCAAGACCTTTAGCCAGATGTTTGCCATTATCTTTTTGCTCTTACATTGGAATTTAATTGGTCAGCTGTTGCTTTATATCGCTTTGTTTTTCACTATCTACTCTGGCTATGATTATTTCAAGGGTAGCGCTCATGTATTCAAAGGGACATTTGGTTCGAAATGAAATCGATTATTGAAGTAAAAAATCTGTCTTTTCGTTACAAGGAAGACCAGGAACATTATGACGTTAATAATGTCTCGTTTCACGTGAAACGGGGAGAATGGCTTTCGATTGTAGGTCATAATGGGAGTGGAAAATCGACAACTATCCGTTTGATTGATGGATTGCTTGAAGCAGAGTCTGGGGAAATCTGGATAGATGGGCAATTGCTGTCCTCTGAGAATGTTTGGGACTTACGCCGTCAAATTGGTATGGTTTTTCAAAATCCAGATAATCAATTTGTGGGGGCGACTGTTGAAGATGATGTTGCCTTTGGTTTAGAAAATCAGGGACTTCCTCGAGAAGAAATGAAGAAGAGAGTGGCTGAATCTTTGGAGTTGGTAGGTATGCTGGACTTTAAGAAGAGAGAACCAGCTCGTTTATCTGGTGGACAAAAACAACGGGTGGCTATTGCAGGAGTTGTTGCCTTGAGGCCAGCTATTTTGATTTTGGACGAGGCTACAAGTATGTTGGATCCTGAGGGACGCAGAGAACTGATTCAGACAGTTCAAGAGATACGAAAAGACCACCAGATGACAGTCGTCTCCATTACACATGATTTAGAGGAAGTTGCGATGAGTGACCGTGTATTGGTCATGAAAAAAGGCCAAGTGGAGTCAACCAGCAGCCCAAGAGAACTTTTTTCTCGGAATGACCTTGACCAGATAGGGTTAGATGAACCTTTTGCTAATCAATTGAGAGAATCTTTGAGAGAGACTGGTTATCAGTTGCCGGATGACTATTTGACAGAAGGAGAGCTAGAGGACAAGTTATGGGAATTACTCTAGAAAATGTGAGCTTTACCTATCAAGAGGGAACTCCCCTATCTTCATCAGCCTTGACTGATGTTTCTTTGACGATTGAGGATGGTTCCTATACAGCTTTAGTAGGGCACACAGGTAGTGGGAAATCAACGATTTTACAGCTTTTAAATGGCCTATTGGTACCAAGTAAGGGTTCTGTTCGAGTTTTTGATACCGTCATTACACCTACATCAACCAACAAAGAAATTCGCCAGATTCGAAAGCAGGTTGGTCTAGTGTTTCAATTTGCTGAAAATCAGATTTTCGAAGAGACTGTTTTGAAAGATGTTGCATTTGGACCGCAAAATTTTGGAGTTTCTGAGGAAGAGGCCAAGAAAATTGCGCGTGAAAAGTTAGCCTTGGTAGGCATCGATGAGTCACTCTTTGAGCGCAGTCCTTTTGAACTTTCGGGTGGTCAGATGAGACGTGTGGCTATAGCAGGTATGCTAGCCATGGAGCCAACTGTCTTGGTTTTGGATGAGCCTACAGCAGGGCTAGATCCTTTGGGCAGAAAAGAATTGATGACCTTGTTTAAAGAACTCCACCTTTCTGGAATGACAATCGTTCTGGTAACGCATTTGATGGATGACGTAGCTGCATATGCTGATCAGGTCTATGTTATGGAAAAGGGGCGTTTGGTCAAAAGTGGCAAACCGAGCGAAGTTTTCCAAGATGTAGCCTCTATGGAAAAGGTGCAGTTAGGTGTGCCTAAAATCACAGCATTTTGTAAACGTTTGGCAGATAGGGGTGTAGATTTTAAAAAACTGCCAATCAAGATAGAGGAGTTTAAGGAGTCGCTAAATGGATAGTATGATTTTAGGGCGTTATATACCAGGGGATTCCATTATTCATCGCTTGGATCCGCGTAGTAAATTGCTTGCCATGATTCTGCTGATTTTGATTGTATTTTGGGCCAATAATCCCCTCACCAATCTCATTCTGTTTGTAGCGACAGGTATATTTATCGCTTTGTCAGGCGTTTCCCTCTCATTTTTCGTTCAGGGATTAAAATCCATGTTCTTCTTGATTGCTTTTACGACTCTTTTTCAGCTCTTTTTCATTTCAAGTGGAAATGTCCTATTTGAGTTTTCTTTTATAAGAATAACGGATTATGCTTTGCAACAAGCAGGAATCATTTTCTGTCGTTTTGTGTTGATTATTTTCTTTTCAACCTTGCTAACCTTAACGACCATGCCTTTGAGTCTGGCAGCTGCAGTTGAAGCTCTTTTAGCACCGATGAAACGCGTGAAAGTTCCCGTTCATGAAATTGGCCTCATGTTATCAATGAGTTTGCGTTTTGTTCCAACATTGATGGATGACACGACGCGAATTATGAATGCTCAGAAAGCCCGTGGAGTTGACTTTGGTGAAGGCAGCATCGTTCAAAAAGTAAAGGCTATGATTCCAATTTTAATTCCTCTTTTTGCGACGAGCTTAAAGCGTGCAGATTCATTGGCAATAGCGATGGAAGCGCGTGGTTATCAAGGAGGAAAGGGTAGAAGTCAGTATAGACAGTTGAGATGGAGTCAAAAGGATACACTGGCAATTCTTGTGATTTTGGTACTGGGATGTTTCTTATTTTTCTTAAAATCTTAGTAGGTTTGTAGGATTGATAAGAAGCTCACAGTAGCAGGTTTTTAGTATAAAGGTAGGAATATGAACCGTTTTAAAAAATCAAAATATCTAATCATCGTTTTTGTCACAGTTTTGGCAGTTTCTGTTCTATTAGTGACAACCTATTCAAGCGCTATTGTGACGAAACTAGGAGATGGGATTTCCTTAGTAGATAGAATTGTTCAAAAACCCTTTCAGTGGTTTGATACTTTCAAATCAGATTTGGGACATTTGACGCAGACTTACAATGAAAATGAGAGTCTAAAGAAACAGCTCTATCAACTAGAGGTGGAGTCTAATCAATCAGAAAGTTTAAAAAATGAAAATGAACAATTACGTCAGTTGCTGGATATGAAGTCAAAATTGCAGGCTACAAAAACCATTGCAGCAGATGTGATTATGCGAGCTCCAGTATCTTGGAAGCAAGAGTTAACAATTGATGCGGGAAGTTCAAAAGGAGCTTCTGAAAATATGTTGGCCATTGCAAACGGGGGTTTGATTGGTAGTGTTTCAAAGGTGGAGGATCATTCAACAACGGTCAATCTATTGACAAACACCGAAAATTCAGACAAAATTTCTGTTAAAATCCTGCATGGTTCTACTGAAATTTACGGGATTATCGTTGGTTATGATAAGGAATCTGAACTGCTTAAAATTAGCCAATTAAACAGCAACAGCGACATTAGCGCGGGAGACAAGGTGACTACAGGGGGGCTCGGAAACTTTAATGTTAAGGATATCCCTGTTGGAGAGGTTGTTGCTACAACACACAGCAGTGATTATCTAACAAAGGAAGTAACAGTCAAGTTAAGTGCTGACACCAAAAATCTTCATGTGGTAGAGTTAGTGGGGAATTAGCAATGAGACTGTTAAAACAAATTGGTATTTTCTTTTTACTCCCTTTTGTCGTACTAATTGATGCACATATTGGACAATTAGCGGGATCCTTCTTCCCTCACTTTCATTTAGCAAGTCATTTTCTGTTTTTATTTCTCTTGTTTGAGACAATTGAGGTTTCAGAATATCTCTATCTAGCTTATTGCTGTATAGCGGGTTTGGTGTACGATATCTATTTTTTCCACTTGATAGGAATTGCAACACTTCTATTTATCTTGATAGGAGCTTCGCTCCATAAATTTAATAGTGTAATTTTGCTAAACCGTTGGACAAGAATGTTAACAATAGTTGTGATGAGTTTCCTATTTGATATGGGGAGCTATCTCCTTGCTCTTGCTATGGGATTGACAGTAGAATCGATGCCAGTTTTTATTGTCTACAGCCTTGTCCCATCAATGATTTTAAACTTTTTATGGATGCTTATTTTCCAATATATTTTTGAAAAATGTTATCTATAAGAAAGAAATAAAAATGTAACAAAGGCGTAATATTTATTATGTCTTTTTTTGGTATACTAGTAATGTCTTAAATAGAAGGAGTATCTACACAATATGAAGAAAAAAATCTTAGCGTCACTTTTATTAAGTACAGTATTAGTGTCTCAAGCGGCAGTATTGACAACTGTCCACGCTGAAACAACTGATGAAAAGATTGCTGCTCAAGATAGTAAGATTAGTAATTTGACATCTCAACAAAAAGAAGCTCAAAAACAAGTAGATGAAATCCAAACGCAAGTTACAGCTATCCAAACTCAACAAACGAACTTGGAAGCTGAGAATGAAACTCTACAAGCTGAATCTAAAAAACTTGAAGGAGAAATTACAGAGCTCTCTAAGAACATTGTTGCTCGTAATGAATCTTTGGAAAAACAAGCACGTAGCGCACAAACAAACGGTGCTGCAACTAGCTATATCAATACAATTGTAAACTCAAAATCAATTACAGAAGCTATTTCACGTGTTGCAGCAATGAGCGAGATTGTATCAGCTAACAACAAAATGTTGGAACAACAGAAAGCTGATAAGAAATCTATCGCTGAAAAACAGGTTGCAAATAATGAAGCAATCAACACTGTCATTGCGAACCAACAAACGCTTGCTGACGATGCACAAGCATTGACAACAAAACAAGCAGAGTTGAAAGTTGCTGAGTTAAACCTTGCTGCAGAGAAAGCTACTGCAGAAAGCGATAAAGCAACTTTGTTGGAACAAAAAGCTGCAGCAGAGGCCGAAGCAAAAGCAGCAGCTGAAGCAGAAGCAGCTTATAAAGCACGTCAAACAAGTCAACAACAATCAGTTGTTGCTTCTGGAAATACAACACTTTCAGATCAAGTGCAAGCGACTTCAAGCTCTTCATCAGATGATGATTCAAGCTACACTCCAGCACCTGCTCCAACTCCAACAAGACAGCGTCCAACATACAGTACAAATGCTTCAAGTTATCCAACTGGTGAATGTACTTGGGGAGCTAAAACATTAGCACCTTGGGCTGGAGATTACTGGGGTAACGGAGCGCAGTGGGCTACAAGTGCAGCAGCTGCAGGATTCCGTACAGGATCAACTCCACAAGTTGGTGCGATTGCATGTTGGAATGACGGTGGATATGGACACGTAGCGGTTGTTACAGCAGTTTCATCATCAACTAGCATTCAAGTATCAGAATCAAACTATGGTGGAGATCGTACAATCGGTAACAAACGTGGATGGTTCAACCCAACTACAACTTCTGAAGGTTACGTTACTTATATCTATCCAAACTAATGAATGAAACGAAGAGACTCGATTGAGTCTCTTTTATTATTTTTTATCGAAAGCAAGGCCGAAATCCATTAAAACTACTTGAAAATATGGCTATGATGTGGTAAAATAAAACTTGTCGTGTAAACGATAATACTCATTCTTGATGAATTGTGAAACTGTTGCCCTCGGGTCGTTTTGCAAGTTGAAGTCGAGGAGAGGAAAAAAACAAAAAGGAGAAATACTCATGGCAGTAATTTCAATGAAACAACTTCTTGAGGCTGGTGTACACTTTGGTCACCAAACTCGTCGCTGGAACCCTAAGATGGCTAAGTACATCTTCACTGAGCGTAACGGAATCCACGTTATCGACTTGCAACAAACTGTAAAATACGCTGACCAAGCATACGACTTTATGCGTGATGCGGCAGCTAACGATGCAGTTGTATTGTTTGTTGGTACTAAAAAACAAGCTGCTGACGCTGTTAAAGAAGAAGCAGAACGTTCAGGTCAATACTACATCAACCACCGTTGGTTGGGTGGAACTCTTACTAACTGGGGAACTATCCAAAAACGTATTGCTCGTTTGAAAGAAATCAAACGTATGGAAGAAGAAGGAATCTTCGACGTTCTTCCTAAGAAAGAAGTTGCACTTCTTAACAAACAACGTGCACGTCTTGAAAAATTCTTGGGTGGTATCGAAGACATGCCTCGTATCCCTGATGTAATGTACGTAGTTGACCCACATAAAGAACAAATCGCTGTTAAAGAAGCTAAAAAATTGGGTATCCCAGTTGTAGCGATGGTTGACACAAACACTGATCCAGACGATATCGATGTAATCATCCCAGCTAACGATGACGCTATCCGAGCTGTTAAATTGATCACAGCTAAATTAGCTGACGCTATCATCGAAGGACGTCAAGGTGAAGATGCAGTAGCAGTTGAAGCTGAATTTGCAGCTTCAGAAGCTCAAGCTGACTCAATCGAAGAAATCGTTGAAGTTGTAGAAGGCGACAACGCTTAATTCATATAAATAGTAATTACCTAGGAGGGCGGGGCCTAGCCCAGCTCTCCTATTTTTAAAAAATATAGGAGAATCAAAATGGCAGAAATTACAGCTAAACTTGTAAAAGAGTTGCGTGAAAAATCTGGTGCTGGTGTTATGGACGCTAAAAAAGCGCTTGTAGAAACAGACGGTGATATCGAAAAAGCGATCGAATTGCTTCGCGAAAAAGGTATGGCGAAAGCAGCTAAGAAAGCTGACCGTGTTGCTGCAGAAGGTTTGACTGGTGTATTTGTTAACGGTAACGTTGCAGCAGTAGTTGAAGTAAATGCTGAAACTGACTTCGTTGCGAAAAACGCTCAATTCGTTGACTTGGTAAACGCAACAGCTAAAGTAATCGCTGAAGGTAAACCAGCGAACAACGAAGTAGCTCTTGCTTTGACAATGCCTTCAGGTGAAACTCTTGAAGCTGCATATGTATCTGCAACAGCTACAATCGGTGAAAAAATCTCATTCCGTCGTTTTGCTTTGCTTGAAAAAACAGATGCACAACACTTTGGAGCATACCAACACAATGGTGGTCGTATCGGTGTTATCTCAGTTATTGAAGGTGGAGACGAAGCGCTTGCTAAACAAATCTCAATGCACATTGCTGCGATGAAACCAACAGTTCTTTCTTACAAAGAATTGGATGAGCAATTCGTTAAAGATGAGTTGGCACAATTGAACCACGTAATCGATCAAGATAACGAAAGCCGTGCAATGGTTGGTAAACCAGCTCTTCCACACTTGAAGTATGGATCAAAAGCACAATTGTCTGATGAAGTGATTGCTCAAGCTGAAGCTGATATCAAAGCTGAGTTGGCTGCAGAAGGCAAACCAGAAAAAATCTGGGACAAAATCATCCCAGGTAAAATGGATCGCTTCATGCTTGACAACACTAAAGTTGACCAAGCATACACACTTCTTGCACAAGTATACATCATGGATGACAGCAAGACAGTTGAAGCTTACCTTGAATCAGTAAATGCTTCAGTAGTTGAGTTCGCTCGCTTTGAAGTTGGTGAAGGTATCGAGAAAGCTGCAAACGACTTTGAAGCAGAAGTTGCAGCTACAATGGCAGCAGCCTTGAATAACTAATAGAAAAGGAAGCAAATTGCTTCCTTTTTCTTTTGGTCTAGAGAGTAGGCTCTATATGAGTAAACAAAAAGCCCTTTAAAAGGGCTAAGTGTATTTAGGAGGCTACACTTCAAATTCATAGAGTGCTGTAGACAAATAACGTTCGCCGTTATCTGGTGCTAAAGCAAGGACTTTCTTACCTGTACCTAATTTCTTGGCAACCTCAATTGCCCCGTAAATCGCTGCAGCTGAAGAAATCCCAACAAGGAAGCCTTCTTTTCCACCAATTTCACGGCCAAGCGCTAGAGCATCATCTGATGTTACGCGGACGATACCATCATAGGCTTTTGTATCAAGTGTTTCAGGAATAAATCCAGCTGAGATGCCTTGAATTTTGTGAGGTCCTGGTTTTTCACCAGACAAGATAGCTGACTCGTCTGCCTCAACCGCATAAACTTGAATGTTTGGATTTGCTGCTTTAAGAGCGTGAGAAACACCTGAGATCGTTCCACCGGTGCCAACACCACCCACAAAAGCATCTAAACCATCAGAACCGAAAGCAGCCAGTATTTCAGCTCCTGTTGTTCTTTCGTGTACTTCTGGATTAGCTGGATTATTAAATTGGAGTGGAAGGAAGCCGTCACGTTCAGCAGCGATTTCCTGAGCTTTAGCAATGGCCCCTTTCATTCCTTCGCTACCAGGAGTGAGGACGAGTTCAGCACCATAGGCTTGGATAATCTTGCGTCGTTCCACACTCATCGTTTCAGGCATGACGATAACAACTTTATATCCTTTAGCAGCACCGACCCATGAAAGACCGATACCAGTGTTTCCACTCGTTGCTTCAACAATGGTAGCACCCGGTTTTAGAATACCATCTTGTTCCGCTTTTTCAATCATGCTAAGGGCAATGCGGTCTTTTACTGACGATCCAGGGTTAAAAGCTTCTAGTTTAACATAGACGTCTGCAGCACCCTCTGGAACAATGTTGTTAAGTTTAACAATCGGTGTTTGTCCGATTAGTTCAGTGATATTGTTATAAATAGCCATAGATATACCTCTTTGTATAAGATGATACTAGTATAACGCGCTTAAGGCTATTTGTAAAATATAGAAATTCTATCAAAGTGATAGGATTTTTTTATATCAAAGGTCTAAGCCATTAATTTTTAATCGATTGTGATAAGCCAATTCTAATAAATAGGTGTAAAGAGGGAGGATGTCCGTTTTTTTAGGGAATTCAAATTTATGGAAACTCAGATGCTCATTATGTGCTTTTAGAAAGACATTTTCTAAGTAAGTGATTGTAATCTCACTATCATCTATACCTGCTCCAGCAGTTTCCATTTCAACGTTTACAATGTTCATCAAAAAGAGTGACTTAACAGACACCTTGCGACCAGTGGCTCCTTGCTTATCTGTAAAAATAATACGGATATTTGTAAAGATAATTGAATCGCGAATAAGTTTATATCCACTTTGAATTTCTTCATTCTCTAGTAGATATTGTCCATATTCTTTAATAAGAGTCTCTTTGTTCTCCTCGCTAAAGTTTCCAGCAAGTCCTTGAATAAATTTCCCAAAAGCCATAATTTCTCCTTCGTTTACACTAGGTTTACAGGGACTTCAACTTCTCGTAAACCTTGATCTGTTAAAGTAACCTTTCCATTAAAGAACTCAACAAGAGCAGCTTTGATCTTTTCTTTCTCTTCCTTATCAACATAGATCATTGTAGCAATTTGATCTGTAAAGTTTGTATCCAGCTCCATGAGATGATGCTCTTTAAGGAAATTGCCATATTCTTGATACTGAGCGTAAGACATCTGAATGGCTATACCAGCCTGTTCTTTGATTTCAATAATGCCAATTTCTTTGACAGCCAAGGCCACACTACCTGCATAAGCACGAATCAAACCGCCAGCACCTAGTTTGATGCCACCAAAGTAGCGTGTCACTACCACACAGAGATTGGTTAAATTATGATTTTCTAAGACACCCAGCATAGGGACTCCAGCAGTACCACTAGGTTCCCCATCATCACTCGTACGCTTGATCTCACTGCGTTCCCCAATAATAAAAGCAGAGCAGTTATGGGTGGCTTTGTAGTGTTCTTTTTTGATAGCAGTGATAAAGTCACGAGCTTCTTCTTCACTATAGACACGCTTGGCATAACAGATAAAGCGTGATTTTTTGATTTCTTCTTGGACCTGCCCATCCTCTTTAATTGTTCTAAATTCCATGATTTAATTGTACTAAAAAATTACCTAAAGTGCTAGATTTTTACGAATAAAGAAGTATGAAAGTAAATCCAAATTACCTCGGTCGCTTGTTTACTGAGAAAGAATTAACAAAAGAAGAATGTCAGATGGCTGAGAAACTTCCAGCAATGAGAAAAGAGAAAGGGAAACTGTTTTGTCAACGTTGTAATAGTAGTATTCTAGAAGAATGGCATTTGCCTATTGGTGCCTACTATTGTAGGGAGTGTTTGCTGATGAAGCGAGTCAGGAGTGATCAAGACTTATACTATTTTTCGCAGGAAGATTTTCCAAAGCAAGATGTTCTCAAATGGCGTGGTCAGTTAACCCCTTTTCAGGAAAAGTTATCAGAGGGGTTGATTCGAGCAGTCGAAAAGAAAGAACCGACTTTAGTTCATGCTGTGACAGGAGCTGGAAAGACAGAGATGATCTATCAAGTTGTAGCTAAAGTGATTGATGATGGTGGTGCAGTTTGTTTGGCCAGTCCTCGAATTGATGTGTGTTTGGAACTGTATAAGCGACTGCAGAATGACTTTGCTTGCGATATAGCACTACTTCATGGCGAATCAGAGCCCTATTTTCGAACTCCCCTAGTAGTTGCAACAACTCATCAGTTATTAAAATTTTATCATGCTTTTGATTTGTTGATAGTGGATGAGGTAGATGCCTTTCCTTATGTTGACAACACTATGCTTTACTATGCTGTAAAGAATAGTGTAAAGGAGGATGGATTGAGGATATTCCTTACGGCAACTTCTACAGATGAGTTAGATAGGAAGGTTCGCACAGGGGAATTAAAAAGATTAAGCTTGCCGAGACGGTTTCATGGAAATCCTTTGATTATTCCTAAACCAGTCTGGTTATCGGATTTTAATCGCTGTTTAGAGAAAAATCAATTGTCAACCAAGTTAAAGACTTATATTGAGAAACAGAGAAGAACAGGTTATCCCTTACTGATTTTTGCATCAGAGATTAAGAAAGGCGAAAAACTAAAAGAAATACTACAGGTGCATTTCCCAGATGAGAATATCGGTTTTGTATCTTCTATCACAGAAGACCGATTAGAGCAAGTGCAAGCTTTTCGAGATGGAGAACTAACAATACTGATCAGTACGACAATATTGGAACGCGGAGTCACCTTCCCTTGTGTGGATGTTTTCGTAGTAGAAGCTAATCATCGACTCTTTACCAAGTCTAGCTTGATTCAGATTGGTGGTCGAGTTGGACGTAGTATGGACAGACCAACTGGTGAGTTGCTCTTCTTTCATGATGGATTAAATGCTTCCATCAAGAAGGCAATCAATGAAATCAAGCAGATGAACAAGGAGGCGGGATTATGAACTGTTTACTATGTGGCCAGACTACAAAGAGTGAGCTGACTTTTAGCAGTCTCTTCCTTTTGAAGGATGACTGCAGTTATCTTTGTTCAGCTTGTGCTTCTAGTTTTGAGAAGATTGGTGAGAATTATTGCCCAAACTGTATGAAAACAGGCATGTCAACTAAGTGTCAAGATTGTAAATCTTGGTGTAAAGATGGGATTAAAGTTGATCATAAGGCAATCTTTACCTATAATCAAGCTATGAAAGACTTTTTCAGTCGCTATAAGTTTGATGGCGATTTTTTGCTTAGAAAAGTTTTTGCTTCTGTTCTTGCTGAGGAGCTGAAAAAGTATAAAGGTTATCAATTTGTTGTAATTCCCCTAAGTCCTGGAAGATTGCTTGAGAGGGGGTTCAACCAAGTCGAGGGTTTAGTTGAGGCAGCAGGCTTTTCTTTTAAAGATATATTAGGAAAAAGAGAAGAGAGCGCTAGTTCTTCTAAAAGCCGTTTGGAAAGATTGGCTACTGAAATTCCATTTTTTATTAAAGATGGAATCTCACTTCCCAAGAAGATTTTGCTGATTGATGATATCTATACAACAGGGGCAACTGTGAATCGTGTGAAACGACTTTTGGAAGAAGCAGGTGCTTTGGAAGTTAAAACTTTTTCCCTTGTAAGATGAGGAAAAAATTTGCAAAATGAAAATGAAAGCGTTATAATATAGTTAGAAAAACAAAAATGTTTAGAAAGAAGGTACTTATATGATTAAATATAGTATCCGTGGTGAAAACCTAGAAGTAACAGAAGCAATTCGTGATTATGTAGTTTCTAAACTCGAAAAGATCGAAAAGTATTTCCAACCTGAGCAGGAGTTGGATGCACGTGTGAACTTGAAAGTTTACCGTGAAAAAACAGCAAAAGTTGAAGTAACGATTCCACTTGGATCTATTACTCTCCGTGCAGAAGATATTTCTCAAGATATGTATGGCTCTATCGATCTAGTAACTGATAAAATTGAACGTCAGATTCGTAAAAATAAAACAAAAATCGAACGTAAAAATAAAAATAAAGTTGCGACAAGCCAACTCTTTACAGATGCTCTAGTTGAAGATGAAAATGTTGTGCAACCAAAGGTAGTTCGTTCAAAACAAATTGATTTAAAACCAATGGATTTAGAAGAAGCGCTTCTTCAAATGGATTTGTTGGGGCATGATTTCTTCATCTATGTAGATGTAGAAGATCAAACAACCAATGTTTTGTATCGCCGTGAAGATGGTGAAGTTGGTTTGCTCGAAGTAAAAGAATCATAAAATAGAATTTTTAAAGTGGTTTACACCAGTGTAAACCACTTTTGTATTGCATCATTATAAGAGATATAGATGGAGGCGGTTATGAAAGATGTGGTGATTGTTTCGGCAGTGCGAACTCCAATAGGCTCCTTTGGAGGAAGCTTGAAGAATGTTTCAGCTGTTGATTTGGGAGCTTTGGTTATTAAAAGTGCTTTGGAAAAAGCCAATGTCAAACCAGAGCTGGTAGACGAAGTGATTATGGGGAATGTCCTAGGCGCTGGTTTAGGGCAAAATGTAGCTCGCCAAATGAGCATTCATGCGGGACTTCCGGAATCTACACCAGCCTTTACCATCAATAAGGTTTGTGGTTCCGGTTTGAAGGCAGTGCAGTTGGCTGCTCAAGCGATTCGATGTGGCGATGCAGATATTATCGTAGCTGGTGGTGCAGAAAACATGAGTCAGGCTCCATACGTTTTGCCAAGCTTCCGTTGGGGTGGCCGTATGGGCGATTCAAAAGTGGTAGATACCATGATTAAGGACGGTTTGTCTGATGCCTTTAACGAATACCATATGGGGATTACAGCTGAGAATGTGGCCGAAGAATATGATGTCAGTCGAGAAGAGCAAGATGCTCTTGCTTTAAAGTCACAAAAACGAGCAGTTGCAGCTATAGAATCTGGACGCTTTAAAGAAGAGATTATTCCAGTTGTCATTCCTCAACGCAAAGGCGATCCTATCGTTTTTGATATAGATGAATATCCTAGAAAAGATGCTAGCTTAGAGAGTTTATCTAAGCTAGGTCCTGTTTTCAAAAAAGACGGTTCTGTCACAGCGGGAAATGCTTCAGGTATCAATGACGGAGCAGCGGCTGTCTTGGTCATGAGCGCTGAAAAAGCTGAAGAATTGGGACTTTCAGTGATTGCCCACATTCGTTCGTATGCAAATGCAGGTTTGGATCCTAAGATGATGGGTTGTGGACCGATTTATGCGACCCGTAAAGCTCTTGAAAAAGGTAATTTGACAGTTGATGATCTTGACTTGATCGAGTCAAATGAAGCCTTTGCTGCTCAGGCTTGTGCGGTTGGGAAAACACTTGGCTTTAACACAGATATTGTCAATGTCAATGGTGGTGCGATTGCTCTTGGTCACCCAATTGGGGCTTCAGGTTGCCGTATCCTAGTGACTCTGGTACATGAGATGATGAAACGTGATGCTAAAACTGGTTTAGCTACTCTCTGTATCGGAGGAGGGATGGGAACAGCCCTCATCGTTGAACGTTAGGTGTTAGTGATCTGAACACGTGGGTAGGAGGGTGATGATTCCCTCCTCTTTTTGTGTCTGAGGTTAGAGAAATGAAGGGCTTGCATCTTTTAAAAGGTCGCTTTTTAAGGGTTTTTGTGATATAATAATGCGCAAGAGGTTTAGAATGAAAAAAAATAATTTAATCCCGTTTTCTGCAGTCTTGCTAGGAATTGCAACTTTCGGAATCTTAACTTTGCTGATTATTTTTTCACATAATCTTGCTGTAACAATCACTGTTTTGTTTTTATTTGTACTTCTTTATCTGCTTTTGTTTGTATGGCAAAAAAAACAGTATGAAAAGAGCGAAATTGAACAAATCCAATATGTAAATCACCAAGCCGAAGATAGTTTAAACACGCTGCTCGAACAAATGCCGGTTGGTGTTCTGAAATTAGACCTATCTACTGGCGAAGTGGAATGGTTTAATCCTTATGCTGAGTTGATTTTGACTACTGAAGAAGGCGAAATTGATGTTGAATTGATTCAAACCATCATCAAAGCTTCGGTGGGGAACCCAGGTTCTTACGCTACCTTGGGGGAAACACGCTATGCCGTTCATATGGACAAGGCTTCGGGTGTCCTGTATTTCTTTGACGTTTCAGGGGAATATGAAGCAACTGTTGAATTGGTAACGAGTCGACCAGTGATTGGGGTCATCTCAGTCGATAACTACGATGATCTAGAAGATGCAACTTCGGATTCGGATATCAGTCATATCAATAGTTTTGTGGCCAATTTTGTATCGGAGTTTGCGGAGAAGTATGCCATGTTTTCTCGGCGAGTGGGGATGGATCGGTTTTATCTATTTACTGATTATACCGTGCTTGAGGAATTGATGAATGATAAGTTCTCTGTCATTGATGTTTTCCGCGAAGAGTCGAAACAGAGACAATTGCCCTTGACTTTAAGTATGGGATTTTCTTATGGTGATGGAAATCATGATGAGATAGGAAAAGTTGCTCTCCTAAACTTGAACTTAGCCGAGGTTCGTGGTGGTGATCAGGTAGTTGTCAAGGAAAATGATGAAACCAAGAACCCAGTCTATTTTGGTGGTGGTTCCGCAGCCTCTGTTAAGAGAACAAGAACACGTACTAGAGCCATGATGACAGCTATTTCAGATAAAATTCGAAGTGTAGATCAAGTCTTTGTAGTTGGTCACAAGAATCTAGATATGGATGCTTTAGGCTCAGCTGTCGGTATGCAGTTGTTTGCGAGCAATATTACAGAAGACAGTTATGCAGTCTACGATGCAGATCAAATGTCGCCAGATATCGAGCGGGCTATCAACTTCTTGGAAAAAGAGGGTGTCACCAAGCTCTTGCCTCTGTCTGATGCGATGAGGCTAGTTACAAAGCGCTCTTTGTTGATTCTAGTAGATCATTCGAAGACAGCTTTGACCTTGTCCAAAGGTTTTTATGATCTATTCACGCAAACCATTGTCATTGACCATCATCGACGTGATCAGGATTTCCCTGAGAATGCAGTCATCACCTATATTGAAAGTGGGGCAAGTAGTGCCAGTGAGTTGGTCACAGAATTGATTCAGTTCCAAAATTCTAAGAAAAATCGTTTGAGTCGTATGCAGGCCAGTGTTTTGATGGCTGGTATGATGCTGGATACCAAGAATTTCACATCTCGCGTGACGAGCCGAACCTTTGATGTGGCTAGCTATCTGAGAACACGGGGAAGTGACAGTATTGCTATCCAGGAGATTGCTGCGACAGATTTTGAAGAGTACCGTGAGGTAAATGAACTCATTTTACAAGGTCGTAAGTTAGGTTCAGATATCTTGATTGCCCAAGCTAAGGACTCAAGGACTTATGACACAGTTGTTATCAGTAAGGCTGCTGATGCTATGTTGGCTATGTCAGGTATTGAGGCTAGTTTCGTTCTGGCAAAAAATACACAAGGATTTATCTCTATCTCGGCTCGAAGTCGTAGTAAAATCAATGTGCAACGCATTATGGAAGAGCTGGGTGGCGGTGGTCACTTTAATCTAGCAGCTGCGCAAATCGAGGATATGAGTTTGTCGGAAGCAGGAGAAAAATTGACTCAACTAATCTTGGAAGAACTAAAGGAAAAGGAGAAAGAAGAATGAAAGTAATCTTTTTAGCAGATGTTAAAGGAAAAGGGAAGAAAGGCGAAATCAAGGAAGTACCAACTGGCTACGCTCAAAACTTCCTGATTAAAAAGAATTTGGCCAAGGAAGCAACTGCTCAAGCAGTGGGTGAGTTGCGTGGAAAACAAAAATCAGAAGAAAAGGCTCATGCTGAAATGATTGCTGAAGCAAAAGCCATCAAGGCTAAGCTTGAAGCAGAAGAAACAGTTGTAGAGTTTGTTGAGAAGGTTGGACCAGATGGCCGTACATTTGGCTCCATCACTAACAAGAAAATTGCAGAAGAATTGCAAAAGCAGTTTGGTATTAAGATTGACAAACGCAATATTCAAGTGCAAGCACCAATTCGAGCAGTAGGTTTGATTGATGTACCAGTGAAGATCTATCAAGATGTTACAAGTGTCATCAATCTTCGTGTAAAAGAAGGTTAAGTTTACAACTTCTTGACAAGATTGTAAAAGGAAGGAAAGTCGGATGGCAGAAGTAGAGGAACTGCGAGTTCAACCTCAGGATATTTTAGCAGAACAATCTGTTCTGGGGGCTATTTTTATAGATGAGAGTAAGCTCGTTTTTGTCCGAGAATACATTGATTCTCGTGACTTCTTTAAGTATGCTCATCGGTTGATTTTCCAAGCGATGGTAGATTTGTCGGATCGTGGGGAAGCAATTGATGCGACGACAGTTCGGACGATTTTGGATAGTCAAGGGGATCTCCAAAATATTGGTGGCTTGTCTTACCTTGTTGAAATTGTCAACTCTGTACCAACTTCAGCCAATGCGGAGTATTATGCTAAAATTGTTGCCGAAAAGGCTATGCTACGTCGCTTGATTTCCAAGTTGACAGAGTCTGTCAACCAAGCTTATGAGGCTTCTAAGCCTGCAGATGAAATCATCGCTCAGGCTGAAAAGGGACTCATTGATGTTAGTGAAAACGCTAATCGTAGTGGGTTCAAGAACATCCGTGATATTCTAAATATCAACTTTGGGAACCTAGAAGTTCGGTCACAACAAACAACGGATATCACAGGTATTGCAACGGGCTACCGTGATTTGGACCATATGACGACAGGTCTTCATGAGGAGGAGTTAATTATCCTAGCGGCGCGACCAGCAGTTGGTAAGACGGCCTTTGCTTTGAACATTGCTCAGAACATCGGGACTAAGTTGGACAAGACGGTTGCTATCTTTTCGCTGGAAATGGGTGCGGAAAGTCTAGTAGACCGTATGCTGGCAGCAGAAGGTTTGGTGGAGTCTCATTCTATCCGTACTGGTCAATTGACTGATGAGGAGTGGCAAAAATATACCATTGCTCAAGGGAATCTAGCCAACGCGAGTATCTATATCGATGATACGCCAGGGATTCGGATCACGGAAATTCGCTCTCGCTCACGTAAACTGGCTCAAGAAACAGGCAATCTAGGCTTGATTTTGATCGACTACCTACAGCTTATCACAGGTACTGGTCGTGAGAACCGCCAACAAGAAGTCTCTGAAATTTCTCGTCAGTTGAAAATTCTAGCCAAGGAATTAAAGGTTCCAGTCATTGCTCTTAGTCAGCTATCTCGTGGAGTGGAACAGCGTCAAGATAAGAGACCAGTCTTGTCTGATATTCGTGAATCGGGTTCTATCGAGCAGGATGCGGATATTGTAGCCTTTCTATACCGTGACGACTACTACGATCGTGCGGGTGAAGAAGAGGAAGGAATTCCAAATAACAAGGTTGAGGTTATCATTGAGAAAAATCGTAGTGGAGCTCGTGGAACGGTGGAATTGATTTTCCAAAAAGAATACAATAAATTTTCAAGTATCTCAAAGAGGGAGGCATAAAATGTCAGATGCATTTACAGATGTAGCCAAGATGAAAAAAATCAAAGAAGAGATCAAGGCACATGAGGGACAAGTCGTTGAAATGACTTTGGAGAATGGCCGTAAGCGCCAAAAAAATAGATTGGGTAAGCTAATTGAGGTTTATCCATCTCTATTTATCGTTGAATTTGGGGATGTTGAAGGAGACAAACAAGCCAATGTCTATGTTGAATCCTTCACCTACTCAGATATCTTGACAGAAAAGAACTTGATTCGCTATCTAGACTAAGAATCCTAAAATGAAGTGAGCTTTGCTCACTTTTTTCTTTTTCTCCCGAATAGTATAAACGAGGGGAACCTCGGAAATTTATATTATTAAGGAGAATGAATGACGTTTTTTAAATCAGGAGTTAAGAAGAGTAGATATACTCAGTTGGGTTTAGGGCTGGCTACTTTGTTTGTTACAAGTACCTTTTTGTTTGGTGGAGAATCGGTTCAGGCCGATAGTGTAGCGCGTGGAGATGACTATCCGCTTCACTACAAAAATGGTAGTGTTGAAATCGATCAGTGGCGGATGTATTCTCGCCAGTGTACCTCTTTTGCGGCCTTTCGTTTGAGTAGTGTAAATGGCTTTGAGATTCCTCCTGCCTACGGAAATGCGAATGAATGGGGACATCGTGCAAGGCGAGAAGGCTACCGTGTGGATACTAAGCCAGAAGTTGGGGCTATTGCTTGGTCGACAGAAGGATATTATGGGCACGTGGCCTGGGTATCAAATGTATCAGGGGATACGATTGAAATCGAAGAGTATAACTATGGGGTTCGAGAAAAGTATAACCGTCGAAAAGTCAAGGCTAGTTCGATGACAGGTTTTATTCATTTCAAGGATTTATCTACTAGCCATAGTGCGGGTGAGAATGCTCGTAGCTCAGAGCTTCCGTCTAGTGGGACAATAGTATTCACGGGGAAATCGCCTATTATGGACCAACCATCAAGCACAGGACAGGTTATTGACTACTATTATGCTGGTGAGAGTGTGAGTTATGATCAAGTTCTTGAAAAGGACGGTTATAAGTGGCTCGGTTATTTGTCTTATAGCGGTTCTAGAAGATATGTGAAGTATGAAAAGTTAAGCAATACAGAGAATGGGTGGAAAAAAGAAGGAGGGAGTTGGTATTACCAAGAGAATGGTAAGCTAGCAACAGGATGGAAAAAAGTTAACAGCAATTGGTATCATTTAAAAGAAAATGGGGCCATGTCAACTGGCTGGATTAAGGATGGCTCTCACTGGTATTATCTAAAGGCTTCGGGTGAGATGCAGACGGGCTGGCTTAAAGACAAGGGAACTTGGTATTACTTAGAGGAATCTGGCCGGATGAAAGCTAGTCAATGGTTCCAAGTCTCGGGTAAACATTACTATGTCGATGCTTCGGGAGCCTTAGCTGTTAATGCGATTATTGATGGCTACAGACTAGACAGTGATGGGGTAAGGATAGGAAGTGTTTCTTAAACATCATACAAGCTTTCTTCTTGTTCATAAAATTTTAAAATGGATATCGAATTAGTTGACGTTCTTTAAATAGTATAATATAATAACATTAAAAACTATAAAAGGGGCTTTGTCTAATGGACAAGAAGAAAGTTATTTTAACAAGTTTAGCAAGTGCAGCTGTATTGGGTGCTAGTGTACTCGTTTCACAGCCTTCAGTAGTTAAGGCAGATGAAGGGAAAGCAGAAGAGCAGGCGGTTGCTCCTGCACAACCACAAGCTGGAACAGAAGTGGAGAGCGATGCTCAAACTGAAAAGGGATCAGAAAACGCTAGTCCAGCTAATCCTGGTGCGACAAATCCAGCTAAGATGACCAAAGAAGAGTTGATGAAGGCTTTGGATGAACTTGAGGAACAGGCTATTAGTGATATTAAGGATAAGGAAGCAATTGAGGACAAAGAGGATGCAGCTGAAGCTGTGAAGGAATATATCGGTAAGATGTATATTTCAGATACTCTTGAGTCTGGAGAGCTCAGCTTAGATAATATCATCGCTGAATTGCCAGAAGGTGCAGAAGATAAGGCTGTGGTAACAGGTCCTGAAGTTCAAACTAATAAAAAATTATCTACTGAGGAGAAAACCCTACTAGACCAAGCTGAAAAAGATGCCAAAGAACAAGTTTCTCAAGCGACGGATGCTCTGGTTCAAGCCCTAGAATCTCTTGAAAATGCTGTAATTGAAGATATTAAAAAAGACGCTTCAATCATCGATAAAGAAGCGGCTATCAAAGAAGCCAAAGAAGAGATTGGTAAAGAAAATCTTTTGAAGGCTATCGCAGATGAGGATTTGGAGATTGGTGATGTTATTGTAGACTGGCCAGCAGATACAAGCGAGCATAAAACAGTAGCTAAACCTGTATCAGAATTTACAGATGAAGACCAAGCTAAGTTAGATGAAGCTGATAAAGAGGCTCAGGTTGATGCAGCCAAAGTTCGCTCAGATCTAATCGCTACCTTAGAAAAAATTGAAAAATCAACCATAGATGACATCAACAAGGATGCCACTATCACTGATAAGGAAGCAGCGATCAAGGCGGCTAAAGAAGTGATTGGCAAGGACGGCATCTTGAAAGCTATCGAAGAAGGCGACATTGATGCCTCAGACTTGTTAGATGATTTCTTAGCAGAAGACAGTGACCAGGTAACACCGGCCGAAGCGATGAGCCAAGAAGATTTCTCAAGCCAAGACCAAGCTAAACTCGCTGCAGCGGACAAGGAAGCAGCGGAAGAAGCAGCCAAAGTTCGCTCAGATTTAATCGCTACCCTAGAAAAAATTGAAAAATCAACCATAGATGACATCAACAAGGATGCCACTATCACTGATAAGGAAGCAGCGATTAAGGCGGCTAAAGAAGTGATTGGCAAGGACGGCATCTTGAAAGCTATCGAAGATGGAGATATTGAAGCATCTGACTTGTTAGATGATTTCTTGGCAGAAGACAGCGATCAGGTGACACCGGCCGAAGCGATGAGCCAAGAAGATTTCTCAAGCCAAGACCAAGCTAAACTCGCTGCAGCGGACAAGGAAGCAGCGGAAGAAGTAGCCAAAGTTCGCTCAGATTTAATCGCTACCCTAGAAAAAATTGAAAAATCAACCATCGACGACATCAACAAAGATGCTACTATCACTGATAAGGAAGCAGCGATTAAGGCAGCTAAAGAAGTGATTGGCAAAGATGCTATCCTGAAAGCTATCGAAGATGGAGATATCGAAGCGTCCGACTTGCTAGATGATTTCTTAGCAGAAGACAGTGATCAGGTGACACCGGCTGAAGCAAAAACTCAATCTCAACTTTCAAGTCAAGACCAAGCTAAACTGGCTGCAGCAGATAAGGAAGCTGCGGAAGAAGCAGCAAAAGTTCGAACAGAATTGCTTTCAACTCTTGAAGGTATCGAAAAATCAACCATCAACGACATCAACAAGGATGCTACTATCACTGATAAGGAAGCAGCGATTAAGGCAGCTAAAGAAGTGATTGGCAAGGATGCTATCTTGAAAGCTATCGAAGAAGGTGACATTGAAGCGTCTGACTTGTTGGCAGATTTCTTAGCAGAAGACAGTGATCAGGTGACACCGGCCGAAGCAAAAACTCAATCTCAACTTTCAATCCAAGACCAAGCTAAGCTCGCTGCAGCCGACAAGGAAGCAGCGGAAGAAGCAGCCAAAGTTCGCTCAGATTTAATCGCTACCCTAGAAAAAATCGAAAAATCAACTATCGATGACATCAACAAGGATGCTACTATCACTGATAAGGAAGCAGCGATTAAGGCAGCTAAGGAAGTGATTGGTAAGGAAGCTATCTTGAAAGCTATCGAAGATGGCGATATCGAAGCGTCAGATTTGTTAGATGATTTCTTGGCAGAAGACAGCGATCAGGTGACACCGGCCGAAGTGAAGAGCCAAGAAGATTTCTCAAGTCAAGACCAAGCTAAACTCGCTGCAGCCGACAAGGAAGCAGCGGAAGAAAATAGTAATGCGAAAAAACTTGAGCTAAGTAAATTAGAAGAGCAAGTTGCTAAGATTAAAGCGCAATTATCAAGTTTACAAGTTTCTGGTGACAAGAATAGTCAAGTCAAAGACTTGCAACAAGCTTTAGCAGACTATGAGGATGCTATTAAGACTCTAAGCAGTGTCATGTCGGCTGTTCTTGAAATTGAAGACTTTAAAGGTGGGGTGAACGCAGTAGAAGCTGCAACTGCAGAGTTGCCAGAATACAACAAAGGTGCAAACGCGGTAGAAGCTGCTGTAAATGAACTCCCAGCCTATGCAGAAAGTGGCGCTCCAGTCGTAGCGAACGTTCCAGCTTACGGAGAAAGCGGTGCCCCAATAGTAAACAATGCTCTGCCTTATGCAGAAAGTGGCGCTCCAGCCGTAGCGAATGTTCCAGCTTACGGAGAAAGCGGTACACCAATAGTAAACAACACTCTGCCTTATGCAGAAAGTGGCGCCCCAGCCGTAGCAAATGTTCCAGCTTACGGAGAAAGTGGTATACCAGTAGTAAACAACACTCTGCCTTATGCAGAAAGCGGTGCCCCAACCGTAGCAAATGTTCCAGTTTATGCAGAAAGTGGTGCTCCGGCAGTGACTACTATTCCAGCCTATGCTGAAAAGATTGAACCTGCAGTAAATGAAGTTCCAGAATACACTGGCAGTGTAGCTCCTTTGGCTACAAACCCTACTCTTGGAACTGAACAAGATCGTACCTACAAAGCGCCTGCAGCAACAGATGAGCAACTCCTTCCAAATACAGGAAGCCAAGATGCTTCAGCAGTTGCATCGCTAGGATTTATTGGTCTCCTTCTTGGTTTGCTACCATTTGCAAAGAGAAAATTGAATAAATAAATCGCATGAAATCAATAAAAGAAAAGGATTTGAATGGTCCTTTTCTTTTTTTATGGTGAAATAGGGATAAGTCCAAGTTTTTCAGCTCTTTCCGATGGTATTTTTCCTTGCTTTCCTTTATAATGGGTGTATGGACAAGAAAAAATTATTATTAATTGATGGATCTTCTGTTGCTTTTCGAGCTTTTTTTGCGCTCTATCAGCAGTTAGATCGTTTTAAAAATGCTAATGGCCTTCATACCAATGCAATCTATGGCTTTCAACTCATGTTGAATCATGTCTTAGAGCGGGTTGAGCCCAGCCATGTTTTGGTAGCCTTTGATGCAGGCAAGACGACTTTCCGAACAGAGATGTATGCAGACTACAAGGGTGGCCGTGCTAAAACTCCAGATGAGTTTCGTGAGCAATTTCCCTTCATTCGTGAGTTGTTAGACCACCTTGGGATTCGCCATTATGAGTTGGCTCAGTATGAAGCGGATGATATCATCGGAACTCTAGGCCGTTTGGCTGAGAAGGATTCTTTTGATGTGACTATCGTCAGTGGAGATAAGGATTTGATCCAGTTGACGGACGAGCATACGGTGGTCGAGATTTCCAAAAAAGGTGTGGCTGAGTTTGAGGCCTTTACGCCGGACTATCTCATGGAAAAGATGGGCCTCACGCCAGCTCAGTTCATTGATCTTAAGGCCCTCATGGGGGATAAGTCTGATAATATCCCTGGTGTCACGAAAATCGGTGAAAAGACGGGTATCAAGCTCTTGCTGGAGCATGGTTCGCTTGAGGGTATTTATGAAAATATTGATGGGATGAAGGCTTCTAAGATGAAGGAAAATCTCATCAATGATAAGGAACAAGCCTTTTTATCTAAAACACTAGCGACCATTGAGACTCAGGCACCGATTGAGATTGGCCTTGATGATTTGGTCTATAATGGCCCAGATGTGGAAAATCTTGGGAAATTCTACGATGAGATGGGCTTCAAACAGCTCAAACAAGCTCTAAATATTTCGTCGAAGGATGCGCCTGAAAGTTTGGATTTCACTATCGTTGACCACGTCAGTCAAGACATGCTGAGCGCAGACTCCATCTTCCACTTTGAACTCTTTGGTGAAAATTACCATACGGATGATTTGGTTGGTTTTGCCTGGTCTTGTGGGGATAAACTTTACGCTACAGACAAACTTGAGCTCTTGCAGGAGCCGATTTTCAAGGAATTTTTAGAAAAAACACCTCTGAAAGTGTATGACTTTAAGAAAGCGAAGGTTCTTTTAAATCGCTTGGGTTTGAACCTCCAGGCACCTGCTTTTGACAGTCGCTTGGCAAAATACTTACTCTCTACTGTCGAGAATAATGAAATTTCAACTATTGCTAGTCTCTATAGTCAAACTTACCTAGTCGATGATGAGACTTTCTACGGTAAGGGGGTCAAGAAAGCTATCCCTGAGAGAGAGAAATTCTTGGAGCATTTGGCTCGCAAGGTTGCTGTATTGGTTGAGACGGAGCCGGTTTTACTTGAAAAACTCAGTGAACATGGACAGTTAGACCTTCTCTATGACATGGAGCAGCCTCTGGCTTTTGTCCTTGCCAAGATGGAAATCGCTGGGATCAAGGTCAAAAAAGAAACCTTGCTTGAGATGCAGGCTGAAAATGAGGTCGTCATTGAGCAACTCACTCAAAAGATTTACGAACTGGCTGGTGAGGAGTTTAATATCAACTCGCCTAAGCAGTTAGGCGTCCTTCTCTTTGAAAAGCTTGGTCTTCCTCTAGAATACACCAAGAAAACCAAGACAGGTTACTCGACAGCCGTGGATGTGCTTGAGCGACTAGCTCCTATTGCTCCGATTGTTAAAAAAATCCTCGACTACCGTCAGATTGCTAAGATCCAATCTACCTATGTGATTGGTTTGCAAGACTGGATCTTGGATGATGGCAAGATCCACACGCGCTATGTGCAGGATTTGACTCAGACTGGGCGTCTGTCTAGTGTAGATCCAAACTTGCAAAATATTCCTGTTCGTTTGGAACAAGGCCGTCTCATTCGTAAGGCTTTTGTGCCTGAGTGGGAGGATAGCGTGCTGCTCAGCTCGGACTATTCACAGATTGAATTGCGCGTCTTGGCACATATCTCTAAAGATGAGCACTTAATTAAGGCCTTTCAAGAGGGAGCAGATATCCATACCTCGACGGCCATGCGGGTCTTTGGAATTGAACGCCCTGAGGATGTGACTCCAAACGACCGTCGTAATGCCAAGGCGGTTAACTTTGGAGTGGTTTACGGGATTTCAGACTTTGGCTTGTCTAATAATCTGGGCATCAGCCGTAAGGAAGCAAAAGCCTACATTGACACTTACTTTGAACGCTTCCCAGGTATTAAAAACTACATGGATGAGGTGGTGCGTGAGGCGCGTGATAAGGGTTATGTAGAGACTCTCTTCAAGCGTCGTCGTGAGTTGCCAGATATTAATTCGCGCAACTTCAACATTCGTGGTTTTGCAGAGCGGACGGCCATCAACTCTCCTATTCAGGGTTCGGCAGCAGATATTCTCAAGATTGCTATGATTCAGCTAGACAAGGCTTTAGTAGCGGGCGGTTATCAGACCAAGATGCTGTTACAAGTGCATGATGAAATCGTCCTTGAAGTTCCGAAATCAGAACTAGCAGCTGTCAAAGCTCTAGTGAAACAAACCATGGAAGAAGCCATCCAACTCAGTGTTCCACTCATTGCTGATGAGAATGAAGGAGCAACTTGGTACGAGGCTAAATAAGAAAGTTATGAAAGAGTTTGAAGGGCGTGCCTTCAAACTCTTTTTCATAGTTTTCTGTAAGCAGTTTCCTTGACTTTTCCTTGTATTTGCGTTACTATATGTCCATATAAGATATGGGAGTCTGTGTACAGTCTGAGAGGAAGTGTTAAACTTCGACCGCACCTGATCTGGGTAATGCCAGCGTAGGGAACGATACTTAGCCGAATTCTGCACCTTTTCCATATATGGAAGGGGTTTTCTTTTTGTCAAAAGGAAACCTGAGAAAAGGAGGTTTTTATGAAAGCAAGCATTGCCTTGCAAGTCTTGCCCCTATCGCAGGGGGTTGATCGAATTGCTATTATCGATCAGGTTATTACTTATCTGCAAGCTCAGTCCGTGACCGTGGTAGTGACACCATTTGAAACGGTATTGGAAGGGGAGTTGGATGAGCTCATGCGTATTCTCAAAGACGCACTAGAAGTGGCAGGGCAGGAGGCAGATAATGTCTTTGCCAATGTCAAAATAAATGTAGGAGAAATTTTAAGTATTGATGAGAAACTTGAAAAGTATACTGAGACGTCACATTAGTCTATTTGGTTTTCTAGGAGTCTTGTCAATCTGGCAGTTAGCGGGAATATTCAAACTTTTACCCAAGTTTATCCTGCCAACCCCTTTTGAAATTCTCCAGGCCTTTGTTCGTGACAGAGAATTTCTCTGGCACCATAGCTGGGCGACCTTGAGAGTGGCTTTACTCGGACTAGTCTTAGGAGTCTTGATTGCCTGTATCATGGCTGTGCTTATGGACAGTCTGACTTGGCTCAATGATCTTATCTACCCTATGATGGTGGTTGTTCAGACCATTCCGACCATTGCTATAGCTCCTATCCTGGTTTTGTGGCTAGGCTATGGAATTTTACCCAAGATTGTCTTGATTATCCTGACGACAACCTTCCCTATCATCGTCAGCATTTTGGATGGTTTTAGGCATTGTGACAAGGATATGCTGACCTTGTTTAGTCTGATGCGAGCCAAGCCTTGGCAAATCCTGTGGCATTTTAAAATACCGGTTAGCCTGCCTTACTTTTATGCAGGTCTGAGGGTCAGTGTCTCCTACGCCTTTATCACAACCGTGGTGTCCGAGTGGCTAGGAGGTTTTGAAGGTCTTGGTGTTTATATGATTCAGTCCAAGAAACTGTTTCAGTATGATACCATGTTTGCCATTATTATTCTGGTGTCGATTATCAGCCTTTTGGGTATGAAATTGGTCGATATTAGTGAAAAATATGTGATTAAATGGAAACGTCCCTAAGATAAGGATGTTTTAGAAAAAGAAAAGAGGAAATCAAAATGAAGAAAACATGGAAAGTGTTTTTAACGCTTGTGACAGCTCTTGTAGCTGTCGTGCTGGTGGCTTGTGGTCAAGGGACTGCTTCTAAGGACAACAAAGAAGCAGAACTCAAGAAGATTGACTTTATCCTAGACTGGACACCAAACACCAACCACACAGGGCTGTATGTTGCCAAGGAAAAAGGTTATTTCAAAGAAGCTGGAGTGGATGTTGATTTGAAATTGCCACCAGAAGAAAGCTCATCTGACTTGGTAATCAATGGCAAGGCACCATTTGCTATCTATTTCCAAGACTACATGGCTAAAAAATTGGAAAAAGGAGCAGGGATTACTGCCGTTGCTGCTATCGTTGAACATAATACATCTGGAATCATCTCACGTAAATCTGACAATGTCAGCAGTCCAAAGGACTTAGTTGGGAAGAAATACGGAACCTGGAATGACCCAACGGAGCTTGCTATGTTGAAAACCTTGGTAGAATCACAAGGTGGAGACTTTGAGAAGGTCGAAAAAGTACCAAACAACGACTCAAACTCGATTACACCGATTGCCAATGGCGTCTTTGACACTGCTTGGATCTACTACGGTTGGGATGGTATTCTTGCCAAATCTCAAGGCGTAGACGCTAATTTTATGTACTTGAAAGACTATGTCAAGGAGTTTGACTACTACTCACCCGTTATCATCGCAAACAACGACTATCTAAAAGACAACAAGGAAGAAGCTCGTAAAGTTATCCAAGCTATCAAAAAAGGCTACCAATATGCCATGGAACATCCAGAAGAAGCTGCAGATATCCTCATCAAGAATGCACCTGAACTCAAGGAAAAACGTGACTTTGTCATCGAATCTCAAAAATACTTGTCAAAAGAATATGCAAGCGACAAGGAAAAATGGGGACAATTTGACGCTGACCGCTGGAATGCCTTCTACAAATGGGATAAAGAAAATGGTATCCTTAAAGAAGACTTGACTGACAAGGGCTTCACTAACGAATTTGTAAAATAATGACAGAAATTAGACTCGAATATGTAAGTTATGCCTATGGCGATGAAAAGATTTTAGAGGATATCAACCTGCAGGTGAAGTCAGGTGAAGTAGTTTCTATTCTAGGTCCAAGTGGTGTTGGAAAGACCACTCTCTTTAACCTAATCGCTGGGATTTTAGAAGTCCAGTCGGGGCGAATTGTCTTGGACGGTGAAGAAAATCCCAAGGGGCGCGTGAGTTATATGTTGCAAAAGGATCTACTCTTGGAGCACAAGACGGTACTTGGCAATATCATCCTACCCCTCTTGATTCAAAAGGTGGATAAGGCAGAGGCCATTGCCCGAGCGGATGACATCCTTGCGACCTTCCAGTTGACTGCTGTACGGGACAAGTATCCTCACGAACTCAGCGGAGGGATGCGCCAGCGTGTAGCCTTGCTTCGGACCTATCTTTTTGGACACAAGCTCTTTCTTTTAGATGAGGCTTTTAGCGCCTTGGACGAGATGACCAAGATGGAACTCCACGCTTGGTATCTGGAGATTCACAAACAGCTACAGCTGACGACCCTCATCATCACGCATAGTATTGAAGAGGCCCTCAATCTCAGCGACCGCATCTATATCCTAAAAAATCGGCCTGGGCAGATTGTTTCTGAAGTCAAACTAGATTGGTCCCAGAGCGAAGACAAGGAAGTCCAAAAAATTGCCTATAAACGTCAAATCTTAGCGGAATTGGGATTAAATACTTAGATCCTTAGAACAATATTATATATTAAATCCAAGCAAGAACCCTGCTTGGATTTAATTGTTTCAAAGCTTATGCGGACGTGGGATTGGCTGACTTATCCATCTATCTGATAAGTTAATATAAAAATTAGCACATTATAGTTGACATTCTGTTATAGACCTGTATAATATAATTGAACCATTATAGATAATAAGGAGGATAATGTGGTGAAAAAGAGAACTAGCAAACTCTTTCATGGCTTGATGGCCTTGCTACTAGTAGTGTCAGTTTTTCTACCTGCGCTCAAAGTTAGCACTGTTGTTCAAGCGGAGGAACTACCAGCAAGCAGTTACACAATGAAAACTGTTTCAAAAATCAACAATAACAAACTTGTTGATGGCGCTAAGTACGGGGAAGGTAAATTCTATCTTCAACCAACTTATAGTTTCCCCAACGAAGTAACCCTCAAAGACGGGGATTACATGGTGTATCATGTTCCAAATGAATTTAAGATTGAAAAAGATTCTGTTACGGAATTGAAAGCACCAGATGGGCAAACAACTATTGCTGAATTGACAACTAGTAGAGCAGATAACACAGCTACTGTCAGAGTGACAAATGCTGCTTACTTTGCTAATTTGTCAGAGAACAAGGAGATTACTGCCCTATTTACAGTCGTTTGGGCAGATAGTGTTAAACTAAACACTCCTTATCAAATTAATATCCCAGGTGACCAAGTTTACACTTTGACTCGTATCGTCCCAGATGATGACCCAACTGGATTTACTAAATGGGGAGTTCAAGACTCAGACGATCCTAACTATGTAAACTGGCGTATCCGTGTTAACCGCTATGCAAAATCTTACACAGGGGTTAAACTCGAAGATACGATTCCAGAAGGACAAGTTCTTGCAAGTGAAATTACTGGTTACTACTTTACTGAGTGGAACAAAGCTGAAGCTCGTCCAAGACTAGAAGCTGCCCATGTTAACGTTGTTGATGGAAATCACTTTACCATCACTCCAAACGGTGATGGTACAATGGACGGACAAGGTCTCTATATCCTATATAAAACTCGTCTAACTGCTCCAGTTGACAATGCAACTAAAAAAGCATTTAACGATGTTAAAGCGACAACAGATCAAGAAACATTTGATGTTCATGGATTTGCTCCTTTGACAACTACAGAAGGTATCGGTTCAGGTGCGAAGTCTGATGAGGTTGAATTCCAAGTTAAGAAAAAACTTGAAGGAAAAACTCTTGAGGCAGATGCATTTACTTTCCAATTGATTGCTCCAGATGGTTCTGTAACTGAAGCTAAAAACGATGCTGAAGGAAAAGTTAAATTCCCAGCAGTTAAATTCTCTAATGAAGGTACATTCAAATACCAAATTAAAGAAGTAAATGACAACAAACCTGGCTATACATACGATGATTCAGTACTTGAAGCAGAAGTTACTGTAGCAAACGTGTATGGTCAAAAGATTGCCAGCGTTAAATATAAAGATTCTAAGAAAGAATTTACAAACACATACGCTGCTAAAGAAGCAAAACTTCAACTTGGAGCTAAGAAAGTCTTGAACGGTAAAGCTATCGAGGCTGGCCAATTTGAATTTGAGTTGAAAGAAAACGGAGCAGTTCTCCACACTGTTTCAAACGATGCAAACGGTAAGATTCAATTCCCAGAACTTACCTTCACACAAGAAGAAACTCGTACATTCACTATCACTGAAAAATCAGGTGATGTAGCCGGAGTTGAATACGATCCAAATGCTTATGAAGTGACAGTAGTCGTTAAAGATAACGGCCAAGGTCAACTTGTCGCAACTGCAACAGGTGCTGACAACCTTACTTTCACGAACGTTTATAAAGCTAAACCAACAACAGCTACTATCACAGCTACTAAAGTCTTGAACGGTAAAGCGCTTGAAGCAGACAAATACGAATTCGAACTTAAAAAAGATGAAGAAGTCGTTGCGACAGCTAAAAACGCTGCAGACGGAACTGTTACTTTCAAAGAAATTGAGTTCGCAACAGCAGGTGACTACACTTACACTATCACTGAAAAAGCAGGTAGCGAAAAAGGTGTGACATACGATACTGCTAAACACGAAGTTAAGGTAAAAGTTACAGATAACGGCCAAGGTCAACTTGTTGCAGCTGTTACAGGTAACAACCCAACCTTCACCAACACTTATAAAGCAGCTACAACAACAGCTACTATCACGGCTACTAAAGTCTTGAATGGTAAAGCTCTTGAAGCAGGTAAATATGAGTTTGAACTTAAAGAAGGTGACAAAGTAATCGGAACAGCGACAAACGCAGCAGACGGTACTGTTACTTTCGAAGATATCAAGTACGCAGCAGCAGGCAACCACACATACACTATCACTGAAAAAGCAGGTAGTGAAGCAGGTGTGACATATGACACTGCTAAACACGAAGTTAAGGTAGCAGTTACAGATAACGGTGCAGGCCAACTTGTTGCGACTGTAACTGATAACAACCCAACTTTCACCAACACTTATAAAGCAGCTAAAACAACAGCGACTATCACAGCTAAGAAAGTCTTGGATGGTAAAGCTCTAGAAGCTGACAAATATGAGTTTGAACTTAAAGAAGGTGACGAAGTAATCGGAACAGCTAAAAATGCTGCAGACGGTACGGTTACTTTCAAAGATATTGAGTACAAAGAAGCAGGCGACCACACATACACTATCACTGAAAAAGCAGGTAGCGAAGCAGGTGTGACATACGATGAATCTACTCACAAAGTAACAGTAAAAGTTACAGATAACGGTGCAGGCCAACTTGTTGCAACTGCAACTAACAACAACCCAACCTTCACCAACACATATAAAGCAGCTACAACAAGTGCTACTATCACGGCTACTAAAGTCTTGAATGGTAAAGCTCTAGAAGCTGGTAAATATGAATTTGAACTTAAAGAAGGTGACAAAGTAATCGGAACAGCTACAAACGCTGCAGACGGTACTGTTACTTTCGAAGATATCAAGTACGCAGCAGCAGGCGACCACACTTACACTATCTCAGAAAAAGCAGGTAGTGAAGCAGGTGTGACATACGACACTGCTAAACACGAAGTTAAGGTAAAAGTTACAGATAACGGTCAAGGACAACTTGAGGCAGCTGTTACAGGTAACAACCCAACCTTCACCAACACATATAAAGCAGCTTCAACAACTGTAAACATCACGGCTAAGAAAGTTTTGAATGGTAAAACTCTTGAAGCAGGTAAATATGAGTTTGAACTTAAAGAAGGTGACAAAGTAATCGGAACAGCGACAAACGCTGTAGACGGTACAGTTGCTTTCGCAGGTATCGAGTACAAAGAAGCTGGTGAGCACACTTACACTATCTCTGAAAAAGCAGGTAACGAAGCAGGTGTGACATACGATAAATCTACTCACAATGTAACAGTAAAAGTTACAGATAATGGTCAAGGTCAACTTGTTGCGACTGTAACTGACAACAATCCAACCTTCACAAACACTTATGTTGCTTCTTCTACACAAGTAACTTTCACAGCTAAGAAAGTCTTGAACGGTAACGGTAAAGAACTTGTAAAAGATCAGTTTAAGTTTGAACTTAAAGAAGGTAACGAAGTAATCGAAACAGCTACAAACGCTGCAGACGGTACTGTTACTTTCAAAGCTATTGAGTACGCAACAGCAGGTAAGCACACTTACACTATTACTGAAGTAAAAGGTAACGATAAGGATATCAAATATGATGAAAATTCTTACGAAGTGACAGTAACAGTGACAGATAATGGTGCAGGCCAACTTGTAACAACTGTTACAGGTAACAACCCAACAATCACTAACACGTATACTGAACCGAAAAAAGAAGAACCTAAGGAAGATCCTAAGGAAGATCCTAAGGGTGAACAGCCTAAGGGAGATTTGCCAAATACTGGTGGATCAGACTTTACAGTATTCTCTACTATTCTTGGTCTAGTTCTTGCAGCTTTGGCAGGACTTGTATACCGTGCTAAAAAAGTTGACTAATCTCAACTTTGAATAACTAAAAAAGATGGAGACCGTTTGACGGTCCCATCTTTTTGTTTTGGATAGTTTATAATAATCTTCGCAACTTGTTCCCTTTTCCTTTAAAAAAATCAAAAATTTCGGTATAATAGTCAATTATACCGAAATCATTCTATAATCGTTGATACATAAGGGTTTTATGTATCGCTTTTTTTATTTTGTGGACTTTTTTAAGAACTTTTTATTTTTTCGAGGGCAGTTTCAAAGAATGAGACTGCTCTTTTTTGGTTTTCTTTTGATAAATGGCTGTAAGTGTCCATAGTTACAGATATTTTTGCATGGCCAAGCCGTGTCTGTATCTCCTTGTATGGCAGGCCAGCATTAAGCAAGATACTAGCGTGAGTGTGTCGGAAAGCATGAAAGCCTAAATCAGTACAGTTAGCGTTTTTTAAGTGCTTATGTAGGCGGTAATCAACCTTTCGAGTATTGACATAGTTGTCAAAGCTATCAGAGAATACTTTCTCATAGGTTAAGCCAATGTTTCTACCATTTTCTGCTTGTCTTGCTCGGTAGAGACGAAGCATGAGCACTGTTTTATGATCGATATCTAGAACTCTATAGCTTGATTTTGTCTTAGGAGTGTTTACCTGGTTTAAAATGTTGAGTGTTTTGTTAATATCAATCGTTCCGTTCTGCAGATCAATATCAGACCATTCCAGGGCCAGACATTCACGGATGCGCAGTCCAGTAGCTAGGAGCGTTTTATAAAGCACAGTATCATAGAAATTGACAAAGGTATTCTCCAGGTTATCGAGATAGGAGAGAAAGTTTTTAAGTTCCTGATCTTGAAAGTATTTAATTTCTTGTTTATCTCTAGTTATCTTTCTAGGAATGACAATATCACGAGCAGGGTTATTGTCTAATGCTTGAATAGAAACTCCATACTGTAGAATACGTTTATTTAAGGCATGAAGGTGATTGTATTCTTTATACCCCGTTCCGTCCTGATTGTACTCATCCGCCCACTTATTTACCTGAGTTTGGATAATGACAGGTGTAAGTTTATCTAGTTTATAAGTACCAAATGAGGGCAAGAGGTAGTTATTTAAGCAGCCTTTTATCTTTATCTGCGTATTAGTCTTTATGGTATGCTGGTAGGTTTGCCAAAACAAGTCCACAAGTTCGCTATAGGTTGTTATATGTGAGCGTTGTTTCCGTGTAGAGCCGTTTTTCTCAAATTCTACCTTAGCCTGAGTGGCCTTGTTTTTGAGTTCTTTCTTTGTTCGTGCTGATATGGTAGTCTTGACCTTCTTACCAGTCACAGAATCAATGCCAAGATAGATACTGGAGCGGTAGACTGCTGATCCGTCTTTTTTCGTGTGTTTTGTAATTTTCATGGTTTTAACTCCTTTTCCATCAGCAGGCAAGCAATTAGAAAATGTTTTGAGTTTATACCATGCGAGGAGCTACGAGAATGCCCCTATTCTTCGATTTTAAGCAGTCAGATGGAAATTGTACCAGAATAGGAAATAAGGCGGATAAGGGGCTTATTTTTCGCTTTTCTGTTGGTTTGTAAAATGATAGTCATCTTTTTCATCTAATGGAAAGGGATATATCTGGTTTACTCCGAAAGTTTCATCAGAGGAGACTAGCAAGTTAAATATTAGAACTAGGTTTCTATCCTTGATTTTCATCTCTTCATCTGATACAAATTGAACAAATCTTTTAAAGCGGCTTTCTTGTTGCTTGTATAGGAGTTCATCAAATTCTTCTAAAGTTGGGAGTTTTCGGTGTAATTCTTGAAGTTTCTCCCGCTCTTCTTCCTGATTTAATAAATAAGTAAGAGGTACACCAAAATAATCAGCTAGTTGAGCAGCATTTTTGAGGGTAATTTGGCTTTCTCCATTTTCCCACCGAGATATAGTTTTTTCATTTATTTTTAAAAAGTTGGCTATTTCTTTCTGAGACTTCTTTTTTTCTTTTCTTAATTCTTTCAATCTATTCATTATTCATAATACCTTTCGTTGCTAATTATAACATTTATTTTAAAAAAAGACAAAAATGTCTGTAAAAAATTAAAAAAACGCTTGACACAGACAAAAATGTCTGATATTATAAAACATGTAAAGGACAAAAATGTCCGTTCTCTCCAACCTTTTACACTTTCAATCTATTTATGGAGGGATATTTTTAGAGAGGAGGAAACCTATGGGGAAACTAAGAGGTTATCGAGTTATGTTAGGATTGACTCAGCAACAAATGGCGGATAAACTAAAAATTTCTTTGCAGTCATACAACAACAAAGAGTTAGGTAAAACGCCATTCAATGACAAAGAACGCCTAACAATCAAGTCAATGGTTGCAGAAATCGAACCAGACATAACAATAGACGAACTATTTTATAGTTAGAAAGGAGCGAACTCATGGAGAATGACTTTAAGACAGTTACAAATGCTAAGGGGTTAGAAATTCCCAAGTATTTCAAGGATTTTAAAAAGCTAGTTGAGAAAGATAGACAACTAGCCGAATATCTTTGTATGAACTATGAGGACTTAGAAAGTGAAGACCTAGGCGCATTTCTTGAAACGGTTGAGCAGGGAATCAGCTGGATACTGGAACTTATCGAAAGTAAAGACTTGCTATATAAACCCAAGTCAGGGACAAAAGCATGAAACAAGACAACAAAAAAAGTCACTTGCTGAAAGTTTGGCGACCGAAGCAAGCGACGAAATCTAGGGTATAGATATTTTTTCTATACCTTGATTATAACATAGAAAGACAAGGTACACAATGGGAAAGAGACACCAATCAGTAAAATTCAAGGATATTGCTGAAAAATTGCCTGAACTAGAGGGCAAAAACTTAGAAGAAATCGCTGGAGTGCTAGGCTATCGTAACCTAGATAGCTGCAAGGTTAATCTTTACAATCTCAGACAAAACAAGCGACTAGGTTTTGAAGTAGAAAAAGGGATCTATAGTAAGTTTGAACTCTTGGACAATTCGGTAAAAGAGGAACTGGAAGACAAGAAACTTTCTGAACGTGGGCGCTATTTGAAGAGTGTAGCACGCTACAAAGCAATGCTGAACGCTTTTTCTATCGCCTTTGATAGCACAATCAAGGCGGAAACTAGGCAGAAAGCGGAACATGATGGTTTGAAAGCCTTAGATAGGATTCCAGATACACATTACGCCCTATTATATGACATGATGGAGGGCTAACAGATGACAGTAAAAACTCACTTCGCTAGATTCATGCGTAGAGGCATGGAATTAGCAAGGCAGTTACATAGTAAAGAAATCCAACGTGAAGAATTTGATAGAGCCTGGAAAAGATTAGGCGATCAAATTGAAAACGAAACGAAGACAAACTAAAAAACCGAAGAGCAGGCAAGCAATTAGAAAAGGTTTTGAAACGAGTGCTGACACGGCAATTCTAGGCACTTGTTTAACAAAAAGGTGGGTAAATACCCACGAAACATCACTACAAGCGTTCGCCAACTTGGGGCAATCGCCCAGCGTTTGGAGTGGTGATAATTCAGTATAGGAAACGATCATTGAAAAGCCATCAGGGCAAATACACAAACATAGAAACAGAGGTAAAAACATGGACACATACTTTGAAGATTTAGAAAAAGAGTTGGGACTTGTAGAGGAAAAATTAGATATTTTGTCAGAGTGGCATTTATCCAAGAAACACCATGGAGCAACAGAAATTGCTGAAGATTGTAGAACGGCAATTAGTCAGTTATGGATTCAGTTTTACAAATTATCTGAGGTATATAAACAGCAAGAGGCAAGTCATGAGGATTTCTTTAATAGCAATGTCGAGAATTTGCTTGGGGAATTAAAAAAATATGACGACGAATGCACAGAAATACATGGCAAAGCCCCTAACTGGTTGCTATTCAATTTCTTAGATCAAGCAATAAAAGAAAACAATTTAAGTAATGGAATCGTTCACGCAACTGCTTCAACCTGGACGTATTTACGTAGTTTAGTAGCCACTGATCTACGAAAAAGGGGGCTATTGAAATGAATGAGTTAGATTTAACCAATACACAGGCGGTTATCTTCATGATGCTATTGATTGGCTTGCTGCTTTATCTAAACCATCGAGACCACAAAAAAAGCGCCCAAATCGAGCGAGAAAACCAACAGACGATAGAAACACCTAGCGAGGATTTAAGCCCTGACTATGGGCGATATATTCAGCTTGCAGGGGCGAGACCGTGGGGGTGCTAGTATGTTTGAAAAAATGATTGAGGAACTCAAAACAAAAATATTAGAAGCTATCGAGCGTTACCTAAAAAGCCGTGAAAAAGTACCACAAAAGTTTACAGGTCTAATCTCAGCCCAGGAAGCCATGGAAGAGTTGGATATAAAGTATAAGACACTCCAAAAGTGGGAAGGTGCAGGTTTAAGACGGTATCAGCCCCCACTAGAGGATACTAGAAAAGCATACTATAAAGTGGCTGATATTTGGAAGTTCTTGGGGGTGGAAGAATGCGAGTGATCGAGTTGATTTTATCAGCTGACAAATTAGCATTATTTTCCTTTCTCAAGTCTACACCAACTCAAGTTTGGAAGAATGGAAACTATTATAAGTTTATCTACTATGAGCCGATAGGTGAGGGGGTGACGGATTTTCACTATAAAGGCTTATATGTGGCTATCAGAGACGAAAAAAGCGATAGGAAAGGCTGGGAACTAGCTAGACCATTAGAAATTACCTTGGCTAGTCCTGAATTACTGATGATCCTGAAGGATTTAGAAGTGAACAAGTTGACTGAGCAACGGCAGGGGCTTGGCGTGGAGCTGAAAGGGTGGATTTTTGACCTGATTTGTAATGGAATCCATACCAGATATGAGACGGCTACACTAGTCCGCTTGCTATTTGTCAATGGTTACAGTTTTAGTCAGTTAGTGGACTTGTTTTCTACTATTGTCAGACGGAAAGAATTGGCCAGTTATTTCCTTGAAGTAGCGACAAAATTCTATAAGGAGGTGGCTTTTGAATAGTGAAGAAATTGTAACTAAAATCATCGAAGAGAATCAGCAACAAATACTGCCTACCGTGGTGGACTTGACCAAAGCAAGAGAGACCGACGAGGAACACAATAGCCTGAATCTAACGCCTAAAACCAAAGGGAAAGGCTTTGCGGTTACCTTGGACAATCTCAAGAAGATTTTAAGTGGAGATAGCAAGCTGAAGGGGGCGATACAGTACAATACATTCACTTATGAAATTGACGTGACAAAACCGACAAAATTGAACGGTAGAACCTTAAGCGGAACCATTGACGACCTAATTATTAGAGAGGTTAGGTCTTATATTGCTACAAAGTACAAGATAGATTATAAAAAAGGGGATATAGCCGATATTTTGGAAGTGGTGGCTGGAGAGCATAGCTACAACCCTTTAAAAGACTATCTGGAATCATGCGAAAGCGAGTATAAAAAGCTAGTGTATCAGCGTGATCCTTTTGATATTCTGAGGCATTATCTGAATATCAAAGATGACGAATATAACCGTATTATCATGGATTTGTTTTTCCGTGGGGCGATTGCTAAGGTATTTGACCCCTCTATTAAATTTGACTTTGTGCTGGACTTGACTGGACGGCAGGGAGTGGGGAAGACTCAATTTTTTGAGGGACTATTCACTCACAAGTATTTTACAACCGTTGAAACTTTCACAGACAAAGACGATAAGGCTAGAATGGTTAGAAATTGGTGTGTATTTGATGATGAAATGGTGGCCAGTAAAAAGGCTAGTTTTTCAGAGTTGAAGAAGTTCATCACTGAAACCAAGCTAGAGTATAGACCGCCCTATGCTTCTAGTGATAGACGGCTACCTAAGAGTTTTATCATCGTGAGAGCAACTAATGACCATGATTATTTAAATGACTTGACAGGGGAAAGGCGCTTTCTGGTTGCTGAAGTACATAAGGATACCACTTATAAGGGTAGGGAGTGGACGGAAAAAGACCGTAGAGCCTTTTGGGGGGCTATGGTAGTAGCTTGGAAGTCTAACCAGTCTTTGATGCTGACAGACGAGCAGGAGAACCTGGTAAATGAGGTAAGAAGTAGGTACAAATTTGCTGATGAAACCCTTGAGGATTTGGAGCGCTATTTAGCTTTACCTTTTCCAAAAAACATGTACCATTACCCAGTTACAGATAGAACCAGGTATTACTATATCTATGACATGATGAACGAGGGTTATTTTAGAAATAGTAAAGGTGGAACAGTTGAACTTGACACAGACACCTATGGCGAACTAGTAGAACGTGACAAGATGACTATAAACCTATTCTTCCAAGAAGTCTATCTAACTGACAAAGCACCACCAAAGGATAAAGCAAAGGTTAAAAAGTACATGCAAAATAAAGAGGGATGGGAACATAAACGATCTTTAAAATTTGGAAAAAGTGTTAAGCCTGGTTACTCAAAACCTAAAAGGTAGTTAAGGTAGTCACTAACTCAAAAAATGACTACCTTTAAGAGAGTGGCTAGAATCTTTAAACAAAAGGATTTAAAAACAAGGGTAGTTTTTAAGATTTTACTGACTACCCTATCAAACCCTTGATATGATTGACTTTTATATAAAAAAGTAGTTATTTTATATTATTTATAAAGTATATAGAATAAATAGATTAAAGGCGTTTATTATTTATTTTTTTGGAGCGAGGTGACTACCTGACTACGCATTTTATAACCCCTTGGGGCTGTAAGGCGGAGGTGGTAGTCACTAGATACCCAAAAATGACTACCTTTTCAGAGAAAGGAGGATATATGAATGAATTGCATAAAGGTTGGATTTATTTCCTAAACCGTGGTATAATTAAGAGTGTTAAGTTACCAGAATATGGTAACATTCGATTGATAATTGCAGATGGTGTTGTGACCATGGTAGAAACCAAAACACAACAAAAATTTTAAATACTGACTTGAAAACAAGAGGTAGGACATAAGACGTAAATTACGTTTTTTGTTCTGCCTTTTTTGCTTAAAAATGAAAGGAACTAAAAACATGACTATGAGACTTAAAGGACAAACAAAAAACGAATACATGCAAGCTAGAGAAGAATTTATGAATGCAGTAAAAACTAATGCTCCACAAGATCAGCAAACAAAACTTTACGGTGATATGTTAGACAGAATGCAGGAACATATGATTGAAGAAGTTAAAACTGCATCATATTCAGGAGATGGATTTACATCACAGCCTAATACTTTAAAGGGCAATGAAATGGTATTCTTTAATGAATTTGATAAGAATATCCCTAAAGGGGTGGAAAAACTTCTCCCAGAGGAGACGATTGACAGAATTTTTGAAGATATAAAATCAGAACACCCCTTACTTGAAAAAATTGGACTAAAAAACCTAGGAATCCGCCTAAACTTTTTGACATCAGAGCGTAGTGGTGGAGCAGTTTGGGGCAAGGTTTTTGGAGAAATCAAAGGGCAATTAAAAGCTAGTTTTGGAAGTAAACAAGAAATCCAGCATAAGTTAACGGCTTTCATCGTGATCCCGAAAGATTTTAAAGAACTTGGACCGATTTGGATTGAAAATTTTGTAAGAACTCAATTAACAGAAGCTTTTGCAGTAGCATTGGAAGAAGCGTTTTTAAACGGTGATGGTGATAATAAACCTCTAGGACTAACAAGACAATTGACGGGAGTGGCACAAGGTTCAAATATTACTTATCCTAAAAAAGAAAAACAAGCTTTAAAATTAACTTTTGAAAATCCTAAAGAAACTGTAAACCAGGTATCAGAGATTTTTAAATTCCATTCTGTAAAAGCTGATGGAGTTAGTTTTGTAGATACGACCAATAAAATTGTTCTTGTTGTGAATCCCTCAGAAATCTGGGAGATCGAGAAGAAACTAATTAACTTTACAGATAGCGCAACTTATAACAAGGCGGTACCTCTAAATTTACAAATCATTCCTTCAATCTCTCAAGAAAAAGGGAAGGCGACTTCTTTCATTCAAGGGCGATATGATGCAGTTGTAGGTGGAGGAATTAACTTACAACGCTATCAGGATACACTAGCACTTGAAGATATGGACCTCTATGTAGCTAAACAATTTGCTTATGGTAAGTCTCATGATGAAAAGTCAGCTGCAATCTGGGAGCTAGATTTCTCAAAAAATCAAGAGCCTGGTATTGGAGGTTAATCTATGAATAGCACTGATGTAATCAATCTCTTTCTTTTGTATCAGGACTATAATCTAGTTTATGTTAATCCATTTCATGAACTCATGAAGAATCTTTTTCATAAAATGAATGAACAAGAAGCTACAGAATTCTTTAGTAAGCAAGAGGGAGTTAAAAAAGAAATACTAAACGAAATTGAAGAGTATAAACAAGACTACACTTCGATTTTAAGCGATATGTTTTTGACAACACGTCAAAAAGAAAATCAGTTAGAAAATGAATTTAAGCAGCGAGAAAAAGCCATCAGGGAAAAGTCATTAGTATATTTTAAAGACTGGAAGGAGTTCTCTCAGAGTAAAATTCTACCCTTGGTTGCTGATATGGTAGAAACATTAAAAGCTGAAAATAAACTTTATCGTTCTGTTGTCTTTGAATTTTTAAATGAACTACAGAGCTTTTACACTATGGAATCTTCTACAGTAACCACTGAAGGCTTTTTGAGAAGTGAACTGCCAGAAGAATATTGCATCAAGCTATTAGAAGGAAAGTTTAAAGACAAGTACTATTACATTAACAAAGGGCAACAACGATACTATGAGCAGGCCATTCTTAAAGAATTGGAGCACTATAATCTTTCTCCAGATATGGTTTTATGGAGTGACTTGCTTTTAGAGGAGTTAGTACAAGATGGTAAAATCAAGGGACATAGTGTTGAAGAATTTACAGAGTATATCTCTGGAGTGGTAGATGATTTTATAGATCGGAAAGAGCAAGAACTTATTAAACAAAGGGAAGTCTTTAATGATCTACCAGAGAAAAAGAAAAATATTATTTCTAAATTCTTTGGGCAATAAATAAAATGAAGATAGGTTTGCGCCTATCTTTTTCTGTATTCTTTTATGAATTCCTTGTTTTAAGGTAACAGTGAACTCATAAAACAGTATCTTATAAAACGCTTGATAGAGTAAGGAAGTAACTCACAAAGCGAATTCAATAGAATGTGTAAAACAATGAATTCATAAGAGATTATAGAGACACAAGAAGGCTGTTTTAAGTTCCAATTTGTCAAAATAACAGGGTTTAGAAATTAGAAAAAAATTGTAAAACACCCCCCGTTATGAAAATTCATGAAAATTTTCAGAAATGGGAACCGGAGGGAGGGGGTAACTGTCCAGATATCTAACGTTTTTTTTAAGGGAGTGGGGGGTAAGAGGGAAAAACTTGCTTAAAATTAGAAAATGAGCAAATTTTTATGTTATACTTGTACCAGGTACAGAGAAACAAAAAAGCACGTCTGACCGTGCTAGTTTCTTGCCTGCTGAACTCGTCAATGTTACGCCCTTTTCAGGGCTCTTTTTTGTGGACTTTTTTAGGAACTTTCAAGAAAAACTAAGGCGAATTAATGCCAAAGTGTTTTTTAAAAAAGTCAGTATTTCCAATGGTTGAGCCTTAAAAATTTGACTTATAGAGTGTTAAATGATAGTATAGTCAAAGATAGTCAAGGTTCAAAGAAGGAGTTTGATTTACTATGAGATTTAAAAATACATCAGATCATATCGAAGCCTATATCAAGGCGATTTTAGACCAGTCTGGTATCGTGGAATTGCAGCGGAGCCAGTTGGCAGATACCTTCCAGGTTGTACCGAGCCAGATCAACTATGTCATCAAGACCCGCTTTACGGAAAGCAGAGGTTACTTGGTTGAGAGCAAGCGTGGTGGCGGAGGCTACATTCGCATAGGGCGGATTGAATTTTCCAGTCATCATGAGATGCTCCGCGATTTGCTTTACTCGATTGGTGAGCGAGTTAGTCAGGAGATTTACGAGGATATTCTCCAGCTTTTGGTGGAGCAGGACTTGATGACCAAGCAGGAAATGACCTTGCTGACTTCAGTAGCAACGGATCGTGTCCTAGGAGAAGAATCCTCAGTTGTCCGTGCCAATATGCTCCGACAGCTATTACAAGAGGTAGATAGAAAAGAGAAGTAAGATGAACTATTCAAAAGCATTGAATGAATGTATCGAGAGTGCCTACATGGTTGCGAGCCATTTTGGAGCCCGTTACCTAGAGTCTTGGCATTTATTGATTGCCATGTCCAATCACAGTTACAGTGTGGCAGGTGCAACTCTAAATGATTATCCTTATGAAATGGATCGTTTAGAAGAGGTTGCGTTGGAACTGACTGAAACGGATTATAGCCAAGACGAAACTTTTACGGAATTGCCCTTTTCCCATCGTTTAGAAGTTCTCTTTGCAGAAGCAGAGTATGTAGCCTCAGTGGTCCACGCAAAGGTGCTAGGGACAGAACATGTCCTCTATGCGATCTTGCATGACGGCAATGCCTTGGCAACTCGCATCTTGGAGAGAGCAGGCTTTTCTTATGAAGACCAGAAAGATCAGGTCAGAATTGCTGCTCTTCGTCGTAATCTAGAAGAGCGTGCAGGATGGACAAGAGAAGATCTCAAGGCTTTGCGTCAACGTCATCGCACAGTAACTGACAAGCAAAATTCTATGGCCAATATGATGGGCATGCCTCAAGCTCAAAGTGGCGGTTTAGAGGATTATACTCATGACCTGACGGAGCAAGCGCGTTCTGGCAAGTTAGAGCCAGTTATCGGTCGTGACAAGGAAATCTCGCGTATGATTCAGATTTTGAGTCGGAAGACCAAGAACAATCCTGTCTTGGTTGGAGATGCGGGTGTCGGGAAAACAGCTTTAGCACTTGGGCTTGCCCAGCGTATTGCCAGTGGGGACGTGCCAGCTGAAATGGTCAAGATGCGTGTTCTAGAGCTTGATTTGATGAATGTCGTTGCAGGGACACGTTTCCGTGGTGACTTTGAAGAGCGTATGAACAACATCATCAAGGATATCGAGGAAGATGGCAAAGTGATCCTCTTTATCGATGAACTCCACACCATCATGGGTTCTGGTAGCGGTATTGACTCGACTCTGGATGCAGCCAATATCTTGAAGCCAGCCTTAGCTCGCGGAACTCTGAGAACAGTTGGTGCAACCACTCAGGAAGAATACCAAAAACACATCGAAAAAGATGCTGCCCTTTCTCGTCGTTTTGCAAAAGTGACGATTGAAGAGCCAAGTCTAGCTGACAGTATGACTATTTTGCAAGGTTTGAAGGCTACCTATGAGAAACACCACCGTGTGCAAATCACAGATGAAGCTGTCGAAACAGCAGTTAAGATGGCGCATCGTTACTTGACCAGTCGTCACTTACCAGACTCTGCCATCGATCTATTGGATGAAGCGGCAGCAACAGTGCAAAACAAATCCAAGCATGTGAAAACAGACGAATCTGACTTGACTCCAGCTGACAAGGCCTTGATGGATGGCAAGTGGAAACAAGCTGCTCAGCTAATCGCAAAAGAGCAGGAAGTCCCTGTCTATAAAGACTTGGTAACAGAATCTGAAATTTTGACTACCTTGAGTCGCTTGTCAGGGATTCCAGTCCAAAAACTGACGCAAACGGATGCCAAGAAATACCTGAACTTGGAAGCTGAACTACACAAACGTGTCATCGGTCAAGATCAAGCTGTTTCAAGCATTAGCCGTGCGATTCGTCGCAATCAGTCAGGGATTCGCAGTCACAAGCGTCCAATTGGTTCCTTTATGTTCCTAGGGCCGACAGGAGTCGGTAAGACCGAATTGGCAAAGGCTCTGGCAGAAGTTCTCTTTGATGACGAATCAGCCCTTATCCGCTTTGATATGAGTGAGTATATGGAGAAATTCGCAGCTAGCCGTCTCAATGGAGCACCTCCTGGCTATGTGGGCTACGAGGAAGGTGGGGAGTTGACCGAGAAGGTTCGCAACAAACCTTACTCTGTGCTCCTCTTTGATGAGGTAGAGAAGGCCCACCCAGATATCTTTAATGTTCTCTTGCAGGTTCTGGACGACGGTGTCTTGACAGATAGCAAGGGACGCAAGGTGGACTTTTCAAATACCATTATCATCATGACGTCAAACCTTGGTGCGACGGCTCTTCGTGATGACAAGACTGTTGGCTTTGGAGCGAAAGACATTCGTTTTGACCAGGAAAATATGGAAAAACGAATCTTTGAAGAGTTGAAAAAAACTTATCGACCAGAGTTTATCAACCGTATTGATGAAAAGGTGGTCTTCCACAGTTTGGATAGCGAACACATGCAGGAAATTGTCAAGATTATGGTGAAACCATTGATTGCTAGCCTCGCTGAGAAGGGCATCGATTTGAAACTGCAAGCTTCAGCGTTGAAGTTACTAGCAAGCCAAGGATATGATCCAGAAATGGGAGCTCGCCCACTTCGCAGAACACTGCAAACAGAAGTGGAAGACAAGTTGGCAGAACTCCTCCTTAAGGGAGAACTGGTAGCAGGCAAGACCCTCAAGATTGGTGTCAAAGCAGGTCAGTTAAAATTTGATATTGCTTAAAAATGGAGAGTCAGGAGTAGTCCTGATTCTTTTTTTCTACTTTTTTATAAAAAATGATAAAAAACTATTGACAAAACAAAAATATAGTATATAATAAAAACATAGAAAATAAAAATATCAAAAAATATAAAAAGGTAAAACGTTTATGAAAAAGAAAACAGCAGTGGTATTTGGGACCTTTGCCCCTCTCCATCAGGGTCATATCGATCTGATCCAGCGAGCAAAGCGTCAGTGTGACCAGGTCTGGGTAGTCGTTTCAGGCTACGAGGGAGACCGAGGGGAGCAGGTAGGTTTAAGTCTTCAAAAACGATTTCGCTATATCCGAGAGGCTTTTCGTGATGACGAATTGACCTCTGTCTGCAAGCTGGATGAGACCAACCTTCCCCGTTACCCTATGGGCTGGCAGGAGTGGTTGGATCAGATGTTAGCGGAGATTTCCTATGATGAAACCCAGCAAGAACTGACTTTCTTTGTGGGAGAAGAAGAATACCAGCAGGAGCTAGCTAAACGTGGATTTGGCACTGTCTTGCAAGAAAGAAAGTTTGGTATCTCAGCGACTATGATTCGAGAAAATCCAAGCAAATATTGGAAATACATCGCTCAACCCTTCCGTCGTCAGTTTACCAAGAAAGTCTTGATTATGGGAAGTGCTAGCAATGGGAAGACCACTCTGGCCAAGGATTTGGCAAGGTATTACGATGCACCCGTTAGTCTGGAATACGCGCGTGAGTACCAGATCAAAAACAATGTCCGCGACGATGAATTGACTCCAAAAGATTATTATTATCTCCTTTTAGGGCAGTATGACCAGACCTCTAAGTTAATCGATAGTAATGCCAATCGAGGCCTTGTGATAGCCGATACCAACTCCTTGGTAACCAAGGGCTACTATGACTATTACATGGAGACTGAGGATCAAGAGGACTTATCAGGAGAAACCTTTGACAATCTCTTTGCCTCTATCTTGGCCAAGGAAAAATGGGATTTGATTCTCTTCGTGCAACCTGTCGGTTCCTATGTCAATGACGGATTTAGAGATATGACCATGGCAGAGGACCACATTCGCTACAGTTTTTCCCAGCATTTGGACCAGATGAGGGAGCGATACTTAACCACCATTCCACTAGTTTATCTAGCGGAGGATTACCTAGGCAATTATGAAGTAGCCAAAGTGGCTATCGATGCCATTTACCAAGCAGATTAGGAGAAAATTATGAAAACAGTAACTAAAAAAATCACACAATTTATCGAAAACTTTAAAAATATCCATGCAGAAGCCCGCAAGATTGGTTTTGTAGGGATCATGCGCCTGCTCTGGAAAGATCTCTTTGTCGGCCGTAGCCTTGTCCAGTGGTTATACCTCATCGCTCTGTCAAGTGTTCCCTTGATCTTAGAGTTCACGCAAAATACGGAAAGTCATGACTGGCTGAGCTTGTTTGCATCTTGGACTGGGATTGTCTGTGTTATCTTGGTAGCAGAAGGGCGTGCAAGCAATTATCTCTTTGGGGCCATTAATTCGGCAATCTACTTGATCTTGGCCATGAATGCGACTTTTTATGGCGAAGTCTTGACGACGGTTTACTTCTTTGTCATGCAGCCGATTGGTCTCTATGCTTGGCTGTCCAATCGTATCAATGAACAGGAAAAACCAGAAGAATCCCACTTTGAAGCTAAGAAATTATCTGTTCTTGACTGGCTCAAGTACTTAGCCTTGACTGCCATTATCTGGATTGGTACGGGCTTGGCTTATCAAAGTATCAATAGTGCTCGCCCTTTCCGTGATAGTGTTACCGATGCGACCAATGGCGTTGGTCAGCTCTTGATGACACGTCTCTACCGCGAGCAATGGATTTTCTGGATTGCAACCAATCTTTTTAGTATTTATCTCTGGTGGGGTGAAAATATTCACATCCAAGGGATGTACTGGGTATACACACTCAATAGTCTAGTGGGTTGGTACCAATGGACCAAGGCAGTTCGAAAGGAGGCATAAGATGGCAGACATAAAGATTCCAGAAGGGATGACGGAAAAAGAATATTATGAAATCCATGCCAGTCAGGAGGAGTTTTTAGACTGGTACTACAAGCAGGAACTCCCTCAATATGAAAAACCAAGTGTGACAGTGGATATGGTAGCCTACTGCTTTGTCGAAGGAAAGATCAAGCTCTTGCTAATCCGTCGCAAGGCCCACCCTTATCAGAACTGTTTAGCCTTAGTTGGAGGCTTTATGGACAAGGGAGAAGATGCTACACATGCCTGTCAGCGCGAAGTGAGAGAAGAAGTCAATCTGGATCTACCTTTGGAGAAAATCGAGCAATTGATGACCGTATCGACTCCCGGGCGTGACCCGCGGGGTTGGACGGTGACCATTGCCCACTTAGTGTACCTACCTAGTCGTGCCTTAGACCTCGTTCAGGCAGGTGACGATGCCAAGGATGTGGTTTTTGTAGATGTCGATTTTCAGACAGGCAAATGCTACCTAGATGGAGTCGAGCTGGACGAGCAAGCCTTCGCCTTTGACCATTATGCCATTATCCAAGAATCCATCAAACGAATCCAAGGCCGTCTCGACTGGAATCCGACCTTCCTCTATCTGCTGGAGGAGGAGTTCACTGTCTACGAGGGGACTGAACTGGTTAATCTCATCAACCCTGGTCGCCCAATTGTCAGCAATAACTTTCTCGTAAAATACGGAGAATATGTAGAAGAAGTCGGACTCAAACGAGTACCCAAAAAGAAACCAAGAAAAACCTATCGATTGAAATAAAAAGTGAGGTCGGGACAAAGTTCCCGACCTCTTTATTTATCATCATTTTTTATGAATGGCTATCTTTCTTAGGATTACTCAACATGTGAGTAAAGAAGTCTTTATATCGATACTTGAGATAGTTCTCATGTAAAAATAACAAAGCGATATAAACAATTAAAAAGATTGCAGTCAGATAGAAGACATCAAATGCAGTTCGCGCATAGTAAGTGGCTGATTGATAAGAGCCAATAGCTCCCAAAATCAACCAAGGAAGATACTTGTAATACTTATTTAGCATAAGAGCATACCTCCTATATTCTATTTCAATGTTATTATATTCCTTTATCTAATGCAATGCAAGCGATTACACAAAGGTGATGTAAAAAATAGGACTTTAATTTTAAAAATTTTCTATTTTTTCGTTTCAATTACGAATAGAAATAGTAGAGAGAAATTTTTTAAAATAGTTTCTCTAAATAGTTGACAGATTCAAAGCCCAATGTTACAATTATATTACAAAAAGATTTCTTAACATTTCAAAAATGTTACAAAGGAGTAGAAAAATGAAAAAGAAAACCTATATCAAATTGATGGCAGCGACTGTATTGGCTTCTACCTTGCTACTGGGAGCTTGTGGAAATAAAAACGAATCCACTCAAACCAGTAGCTCTGCAAAAACAAGTCAATCATCAAGTTCTAAAGCAGCTTCTTCTAGCAAAGAAAGCAAGACACAAAAATCTTCAAGCTCAGCTTCATCTGAAAAGGCTCAGGCATCTTCTGGTCAGTCTTCTACAACGGCAGATCAGTCACAAGCGAAACCAGCACCTGAATCAAGACAAGAACAAGCAGCTCCCAGTCAACAAGCTCCATCTCAGGCACCTTCAACTCAGCAAGGCTCTCAAGACCAGTCTAACCAGTCAAGCTATGATCCAACAACTGACCGCAAACTTCAAGACAAGCAAGCAGAACACAACAAACGCTACAAGGGTGTTTTAACCATGGTCGATGGTGATTTCTCAGCAGCTACAGGCAACTGGAAGGGAGCGAATGGCGAAACTATTACGGTTTCATCAGGGGGCCAATTTACAGTAGAAACTGCAGATGGAAAGAAAGAAAACTATTCTATCAGAGGCTACTCTTACACTCTTGATGATGGTAAGTATAATGCCAAAATAGGTGGCGGAAAAATCATCCAAATTACAACAGGTGCGGATGGTAAAGTTTCGAGTGTTGCCTTGATTCAATAATAGTACCTAGGTTTTCCTAGGATCTAAAAAACCGTAAACTCAAGCGAGTTACGGTTTTTTGTGTATTATGCTTTGTTTAATTGCAAGAGGGCTTCAATCTCTGCTAGGGTGTTAGCTTGTGAAATGGCTCCACGAAGTTTGGCTGCACCAGATGTACCCCGGAGATAGTGAGGGGCGAGGCCGCGGAATTCACGAACGGCTACGTTTTCCCCTTTGAGGTTAATTAAGCGTTTCAAGTGTTCGTAAGCAATTTTCATCTTGTCTTCAAAAGTCAAATCAGGGAGTATTTCTCCCGTTTCAAAGTAGTGATTGATTTGGTTAAAGAGGTAAGGATTTCCCATGGCTGCGCGTCCAATCATGACAGCGTCAGCCCCGACTTCTTCGATACGCTGTTTGGCTTCTTGGACCGTACGGATATCACCATTTGCGATAAATGGAATCTTGGTCAAAGCTTGAGCAACCTTGTGAAGAGTCTCAAGGTCTGCGTGACCTGTGTACATTTGTTCACGGGTACGGCCGTGCATAGCGAGGGCAGAGACACCTGCAGCCTCAGCAGCGAGGGCATTTTCCACGGCTAGGGATGGGTCAGACCAGCCTGTACGCATTTTGACAGTGAGGGGGATATCAAGGACAGATTGGACCCTATTGATAATAGAGTAGATCTTATCTGGGTCCTTGAGCCACATAGCGCCAGCTTCATTCTTCACGATTTTGTTAACTGGGCAACCCATGTTGATATCGACGATATCAGTCTTGGTGTTTTCCTGGATGAATTCTGCTGCGCGTGCGAGGCTGTCTTCATCACTACCAAAAAGTTGGATTGACACGGGATTTTCTCCTTCGTCAATATGAAGCATGTGCAGTGTTTTTTCGTTGTTGTACTGGATTCCCTTGTCAGAGACCATTTCCATCACAACGAGTCCAGCTCCGAGCTCTTTTGCGATGGTACGAAAGGCTGAGTTGGTCACGCCAGCCATAGGCGCTAAAACGGTACGATTGGGAATCTCAACATTGCCAATCATAAAGGGTGTATTAAGATTTGTCACGAATGAGTTCCTCCAGGTCGTTTTCATCAAAGTTGTAAGTTGTTTGGCAGAATTGGCAAGTGATTTCAGCCCCGTGGTCTTCCTCTTTCATTTCCTCAAGATCTGAGTTTGGAAGGCTGGCAAGAGCGTTCATAAAACGGTCTTTACTGCAGTCACATTGGAAACGAATTTCTTCTTCAGATAGACGTTTGTAGGATTCGTCACCATAGATAGCCTTGAGAAGGGCTTCGATATGATCATCGCTTTCCAGAAGGGTTGAGATGGCTGGCATTTCTTGGATGCGTTTTTCAAAGCGGGCAATCTCTTCTTCCTTGGCCCCGGGCAAGACTTGGAGAAGAAAACCACCGGCAACTTCAACCTTGTCCTCTTTGTCTAAAAGAACATTGAGGCCGACTGCTGAAGGAGTTTGTTGACTTTCTGTCAGGTAATAGGCCAAGTCTTCACCGATCTCCCCAGAGATGAGAGGGGTCATGGAGTTGTAGGGATTTCCAGTACCGTAGTCTGTGATAACGAGAAATTGACCGTTTCCAACAAAAGGACCGACTAGGACTTCACCCGTTGCAGTTTTTTTGATGTCAACACCTGGATTTTGAACGTAGCCTTTAACATTGCCCTTGGTATCTGCGACCGTGATGATGGCACCGAGAGAGCTGGTTCCCAGAACTTTAACTGTTAGTTTGGTATTTCCTTTTTCATTGGCTGCGAGAATTTGGCTAGCGATAAGGGTACGACCAAGTGCGACAGTTGAACTGGCTTGAGTTTGATGTTTTTCTTGAGCAGTGCGGACAGTTTCGGTGCTATCAAGGACAAAAGCACGAAAGGCTCCGCTTTCTGATATTGTTTTAATAATTTTATCCATAGCTACTATTTTAGCATAAAAATGCCCAAAGGGGGAGTCGTGTGTTTGCTGTTTCTGTGGAATAAGGACGAGGAAATCGGCTTTAAAATAAAATGAGAAACAGATTATTTCCGCATTTCTAAGATTTATGCTATTCTTGAAGGAGAAAATGAAAGGGGTAACAAATGTATTTAGGTGATTTGATGGAAAAAGCCGAATCTGGCCAATTTTTAGTCCTTTCCTTTCTGTTACAAGATTCGCAGACAACCGTCAAGGAAGCCCTGGAAGAAACAGGCTTTTCAAAGGCGACTCTAACCAAGTACATCTCTCTGATTAACGAAAATGCCTTGGAAAGAGGGTTAGAGCTGACCATCCACTTGGATGATGAAAGCCTGCGTCTGTCTGTCGGTACTGCCACAAAGGGGAGAGAGATTCGGAGCTTGTTTCTAGACAATGCCATTAAGTACCAAATTTTGGTTTACCTTCTCTATCACCAACAGTTCTTAGCCCATCAACTGGCTCAAGAACTGATGATTAGCGAGGCCACGCTTGGTCGCCACTTAGCTAGTCTAAATCATATTTTGTCAGAGTTTGACTTATCCATCCAAAATGGTCGTTGGCGAGGTCCAGAGCATCAGATTCGTTACTTTTATTTCTGCCTTTTCCGCAAGATTTGGTCCAGTCAGGAGTGGGAAGGTCACATGCAGAAAGCTGAGAGAAAACAAGAGATTGCTACCCTAGAAGAAATCTGCGGTACTAGCTTGTCTTCAGGTCAGAAATTGGACTTGGTTCTCTGGGCTCACATCAGTCAACAGCGTCTTCGGGTCAATGCCTGTCAGTTTCAAGTCATAGAAGAAAAAATGCGAGGGTATTTTAACAATATTTTCTACGTTCGTTTGCTTCGAAAGGCTCCGTCCTTTTTTGCTGGGCAACATATCCCTCTAGGAACTGAGGACGGTGAGATGATGGTATTCTTTTCATTTCTCCTTTCCCATCGTATTTTGCCCCTTCATACTATGGAGTATATCCTTGGTTTCGGAGGGCAGTTAGCCGATTTGCTGACGCAATTGATTCAAGAGATGAAGAAAGAGGAGTTGCTGGGGGACTACACAGAGGACCATGTCACCTATGAACTCAGTCAGCTCTGTGGTCAAGTTTATCTATACAAGGGCTATATCTTGCAAGATCAGTACAGATACCAGACAGAGAATCGCCATCCCTATTTGCTGATGGAACATGATTTTAAAGGGACTGCAGAGAGAATTTTTCATATCTTGCCAGCCTTTCATCAGGGAACGGATTTGGATAAGAAAATTCTCTGGGAATGGCTTCAGTTGATAGAGTATATGGCAGAAAATGGTGGCCAACATATGAGTATTGGTCTGGATTTGACATCTGGTTTCCTTGTCTTTTCTAGGATGGCTGCCATTTTGAAACGGTATTTGGAATACAATCGTTTCATTACTATTGAAGCCTATGACCCTAGTCGACATTATGATTTGTTGATTACTAACAACCCTATCCATAAGAAAGAACAAACACCCGTCTACTATTTGAAAAATGATTTGGATATGGAGGATTTGGCGAAGATTCGTCAGATGCTCTTTGCTTAAAAGGCCTGAATTTTCAGGTCTTTTTTGTGAAATTCGCACAATCTCCTCACATTTTTTAAAAATTTTAAAAAAATTGATAAACAAGAAAGCGCTTTATTTTGTATACTAGTTACTGTAAAGAGGAACCCCCTCAAGATTTTATCAGGAGGACAGCACATGTCACAAGAAAAATACATCATGGCTATTGACCAAGGAACTACAAGTTCTCGTGCCATTATTTTTAACAAAAAAGGAGAAAAGGTTAGCTCTAGTCAAAAAGAGTTTACTCAGATTTTCCCTCAAGCAGGTTGGGTTGAGCACAATGCCAATGAAATTTGGAACTCTGTTCAGTCAGTTATTGCGGGTGCTTTCATCGAAAGTGGTGTCAAGCCAAATCAAATCGAAGCCATCGGGATTACCAACCAGCGTGAAACAACGGTTGTCTGGGATAAGAAAACAGGGCTTCCTATCTACAACGCGATTGTTTGGCAATCTCGCCAGACAGCACCTTTGGCTGAGCAACTAAAAAGTCAAGGTTATGTAGAAAAATTCCATGAAAAGACTGGTTTGATCATCGATGCTTACTTCTCAGCTACCAAGGTTCGTTGGATTTTGGACCATGTAGAAGGCGCTCAAGAGCGAGCAGAAAAAGGAGAATTGCTCTTTGGTACGATTGATACTTGGTTGGTTTGGAAATTGACTGACGGTGCGGCTCACGTGACGGATTACTCAAATGCAGCCCGTACCATGCTTTATAACATTAAAGAACTCAAATGGGATGATGAGATTTTGGAAATCCTCAACATTCCTAAGGCTATGCTCCCAGAAGTTCGTTCTAACTCTGAAATCTACGGCAAGACTGCTCCATTCCATTTCTACGGTGGAGAAGTGCCAATTTCAGGTATGGCTGGGGACCAACAGGCAGCCCTCTTCGGTCAGTTGGCCTTTGAACCTGGTATGGTCAAGAATACTTATGGAACAGGTTCTTTCATCATTATGAACACTGGTGAAGAGATGCAGTTGTCTGAAAACAACCTTTTGACAACGATTGGTTATGGGATCAACGGCAAGGTTTACTATGCCTTGGAAGGTTCTATCTTTATCGCAGGAAGTGCCATTCAGTGGCTTCGTGATGGACTTCGCATGGTTGAAAATTCACCAGAGTCTGAAAAATATGCTCTCAATTCTCACAACAATGACGAAGTTTATGTCGTACCTGCCTTTACAGGTCTAGGGGCTCCATACTGGAATCAAAATGCTCGTGGTTCGGTCTTTGGCTTAACTCGTGGAACAAGCAAAGAAGACTTTATCAAGGCAACCTTGCAATCTATCGCTTATCAAGTGCGTGACATCATCGACACTATGCAAGTGGATGCGCAGACAGCTATCCAAGTCTTGAAGGTGGATGGTGGTGCAGCCATGAACAACTTCCTCATGCAGTTTCAGGCTGACATTTTGGGAATCGATATTGCCCGTGCTAAAAACTTGGAAACAACTGCCCTAGGTGCAGCCTTCCTGGCAGGATTGTCAGTGGGGTACTGGAAGGACTTGGATGAGTTGAAACTCTTGAATGAGACAGGAGAACTCTTCGAACCATCGATGAACGAATCGCGCAAGGAACAACTCTACAAGGGCTGGAAGAAGGCTGTGAAAGCAACGCAAGTCTTTGCGGAAATCGATGACTAATAACAACTAATACTGGGAGAATAAAGCGACTCAGTTAGAAAGTGTGTAAATATGGAATTTTCAAAGAAAACACGTGAATTATCAATTAAAAAAATGCAGGAACGCACCCTGGACCTTTTGATTATCGGTGGAGGGATTACAGGAGCTGGTGTAGCCTTGCAGGCGGCAGCTAGTGGTCTTGACACTGGTTTGATTGAAATGCAGGATTTCGCAGAAGGAACATCTAGCCGTTCAACAAAATTGGTCCACGGAGGTCTGCGTTACCTCAAGCAATTTGATGTGGAAGTGGTCTCAGATACAGTTTCTGAACGTGCAGTGGTTCAACAAATCGCTCCACATATTCCAAAACCAGATCCAATGCTCTTGCCAGTTTACGATGAAGATGGAGCGACCTTTAGCCTCTTCCGTCTCAAAGTAGCCATGGACTTGTACGACCTTTTGGCAGGTGTCAGCAATACGCCAGCTGCTAACAAGGTCTTGAGCAAAGAAGAAGTCTTGGAACGCCAGCCAAACTTGAAGAAAGAAGGCTTGGTAGGAGGTGGGGTTTACCTTGACTTCCGTAACAACGATGCGCGTCTTGTGATTGAAAATATCAAACGTGCCAACCAAGACGGTGCCCTCATTGCCAACCACGTTAAGGCAGAAGGCTTCCTCTTTGACGAAAGCGGTAAGATTACTGGTGTTGTAGCTCGTGATTTGTTGACAGACCAAGTCTTTGAAATCAAGGCTCGTCTGGTGATTAACACAACAGGTCCTTGGAGCGACAAGGTACGTAATTTGTCCAATAAGGGAACCCAATTCTCACAAATGCGCCCAACTAAGGGAGTTCACTTGGTAGTGGATTCAAGCAAGATCAAGGTTTCACAGCCAGTTTACTTTGATACAGGTTTGGGAGACGGCCGGATGGTCTTTGTCCTCCCACGTGAAAACAAGACTTACTTTGGTACAACGGATACAGACTACACAGGCGATTTGGAACATCCAAAAGTGACGCAGGAAGATGTAGATTATCTACTTGGCATTGTCAACAACCGCTTCCCAGAAGCAAACATTACCGTTGATGATATTGAAAGCAGTTGGGCTGGTCTTCGTCCATTGATCGCAGGCAATAGCGCTTCTGACTATAATGGTGGAAATAACGGAACTATTAGCGATGAGAGCTTCAATAGCTTGATTGCGACTGTCGAAGCTTATCTCTCGAAAGAAAAAACGCGTGAAGATGTTGAATCTGCTGTCAGCAAGCTTGAAAGCAGCACATCTGAGAAACATTTGGATCCATCTGCAGTTTCTCGTGGTTCGAGCTTGGATCGTGATGACAATGGCCTATTGACCCTTGCTGGTGGTAAAATCACAGACTACCGTAAGATGGCTGAAGGAGCTATGGAGCGCGTGGTTGACATCCTCAAAGCCGAATTTGACCGTAGCTTTAAACTGATCAACTCTAAGACTTATCCTGTTTCAGGTGGAGAATTGAACCCAGCAAATGTGGACTCAGAAATTGAAGCCTTTGCGCAACTTGGAGTTTCACGTGGCTTGGATAGCAAGGAAGCCCAGTATCTCGCAAATCTTTACGGTTCAAATGCACCGAAAGTCTTTGCCCTTGCTCACAGCTTGGAACAAGCGCCAGGACTCAGCTTGGCAGATACCTTGTCCCTTCACTATGCAATGCGCAATGAGTTGGCTCTGAGCCCAGTTGACTTCCTCCTTCGCCGTACCAACCACATGCTCTTTATGCGTGATAGTTTGGATAGCATTGTGGAGCCTGTTCTGGATGAAATGGGACGATTCTATGATTGGACAGAAGCAGAAAAAGCAGCCTACCGTGCGGATGTCGAAGCAGCTCTTGCTCAAAACGATCTAGCGGCATTAAAAAATTAAGAAAAACTAGAAGAGAGGGAGACGAGCCTTCCTTGCCTTCTCTCTCCTTCTTTTAAATGGAGACAACGATATGATGAAAGAATTATTTGGAGAATTTTTGGGGACTTTAATCCTTATCCTCCTAGGAAATGGTGTTGTAGCAGGTGTGGTTCTTCCCAAAACCAAGAGTAACAATTCAGGATGGATTGTCATCACTATGGGATGGGGGATTGCCGTTGCGGTTGCCGTCTTTGTATCTGGCAAACTTAGTCCTGCACACTTAAACCCAGCTGTGACGCTTGGTGTAGCCTTAAAAGGTGACTTGCCTTGGGCTTCAGTATTCCCATATATCCTAGCTCAGTTCGCTGGAGCGATGCTTGCTCAAATTTTAGTTTGGTTGCAATTCAAACCACACTATGAAGCAGAAGAAAATGCAGGAAATATTCTAGCAACTTTCAGCACTGGACCAGCTATCAAAGATACTGTGTCAAACTTGATTAGTGAAATCCTTGGGACTTTTGTCTTGGTATTGACAATCTTTGCTTTGGGTCTCTATGACCTTCAAGCAGGGCTAGGAACCTTTGCAGTGGGGACCTTGATTGTCGGTATCGGTCTTTCTCTAGGTGGGACAACTGGTTATGCCTTGAACCCAGCTCGTGACCTCGGTCCTCGTATTATGCATAGCCTTCTTCCAATTCCAAACAAGGGAGATGGGGACTGGTCTTATGCTTGGATTCCTGTTGTGGGGCCTATTGTTGGTGCGACCCTAGCAGTTCTCGTATTTTCACTTTTCTAAAATAAAAGAGTGATTGGCAACAGAGTTTGAGATGGAAATCTCAGGCTCTTTTTTGATGGCCAAAACATTAATATTTTAACTTATCTTAAAATAAGCTAAAACCAATTTTTAAGTTATGGTAAACAGTTGAAAAAAAGGTTGATAAAGTGGTAAAATGTTAGGAAGATAAGGCAGTAATTGCTGATTTGCATAGCTTTTCTGAAAATTTACAAAAAAGAAGTCGAATATGAAAAAAAAGAGAACATTTTATATTTTTTGTGCTCAAACATTTCTGTATTTCGTTATTTTGCTTGGTTTGCTTTATTTTTTTAGTTACCTTGGACAGGGGCAAGGTGGCTTTATCTATAACGAATTTTAACTCAAAGGAGAAAACCTATTGTGTCAAATAAATCCATAGTTGATATGATTGAAACGATTGAGCACTTTGCTCAGACACAAGCCAGTTATCCAGTTTACAATGTTTTGGGGCAAGAGCATACTTATGGTGATCTGAAGGCTGATTCGGATAGTTTGGCTGCAGCTATCGACCAACTAGGCTTGCCTGAGAAATCTCCAGTCGTCGTTTTTGGTGGTCAGGAATATGAGATGTTGGCTACCTTTGTAGCGCTAACTAAGTCAGGTCATGCCTACATTCCAATTGATAGCCATTCGGCCTTGGAACGAGTTTCTGCTATCGTAGAAGTTGCAGAGCCAAGCTTGATTATTGCTATCTCAGATTTTCCATTAGAGCAAACTAGCACACCGATGCTGAATTTAAAGCAAGTCCATGAAGCTTTTGCTCAAGCTTCCAGCTACGAGATGACCCATCCAGTCAAGGGAGATGACAACTACTACATCATCTTTACTTCTGGTACGACTGGTAAGCCAAAGGGAGTGCAGATTTCCCATGATAATCTCCTCAGCTTTACCAACTGGATGATTACAGATAAGGAATTTGAGACGCCAAGTCGTCCACAAATGCTGGCTCAGCCCCCTTATTCTTTTGACCTATCTGTCATGTACTGGGCGCCAACCTTAGCACTGGGTGGCACGCTTTTCGCTCTTCCATCTGCCATTACTCAGGACTTCAAAAAACTCTTTGCGACAATTTTTTCCTTGCCAATCGCTATCTGGACCTCGACGCCTTCCTTTGCAGATATGGCCATGTTGTCAGAAGACTTTAATAGTGAGAAAATGCCAGGAATCACGCATTTCTACTTTGATGGTGAAGAATTGACGGTCAAAACAGCTCAAAAACTGCGCGAGCGATTCCCAAATGCCCGTATCATCAATGCCTACGGTCCGACAGAAGCTACAGTAGCCCTATCGGCAGTGGCAATTACAGATGAGATGCTAGAAACTATGAAACGCCTGCCAATCGGCTATACCAAGGCGGATTCTCCGACCTTTATCCTTGATGAGGAAGGGCAGAAAGTTCCCAATGGTGAGCAGGGAGAAATCATCGTTTCTGGACCAGCTGTTTCAAAAGGCTATATGAACAATCCTGAAAAAACGGCAGAAGCCTTCTTTACGTTCGAAGGTCTTCCAGCCTATCACACAGGAGATGTGGGAACTATGACAGATGAGGGCTTGCTTCTCTACGGTGGACGGATGGACTTCCAGATTAAGTTTAATGGTTATCGTATTGAGCTTGAAGATGTCTCGCAAAATCTCAATAAGTCTCGCTATATCGAGTCGGCTGTTGCTGTCCCACGTTATAACAAGGACCACAAGGTACAAAATCTACTGGCCTATGTCATCCTAAAAGACGGTGTCCGTCAGCAGTTTGAGCGTGATATCGATATTACCAAGGCTATCAAGGAAGACCTAGCAGATATCATGATGTCCTATATGATGCCGTCTAAGTTTCTTTATCGAGATAGTTTACCACTAACGCCTAATGGTAAAATTGACATCAAGGGCTTGATCAATGAGGTAAACAGCCAATGATGGAGCTTTATAAACAGCTACCTCATTTGGAACCTTATGGTGATCTTCAGTACTTTTTATACGTAATTGCTGCGACTTTACCTATCTTTATTGGTCTTTTTTTCAAGAAACGTTTTGCCTTGTATGAGGTGCTTGTTAGTCTCTTCTTTATCGACACCATGTTGGTCGGTGGAAAGACGAATCAAATAAACGCTTTGATCCTTTATGTTATCTGGCAAGTGCTGCTTGTATCTTTCTACAAAAGGTACAGGAAAAAGCGGGATAGTAAATGGATATTTTACCTGGTTAGCTTTCTATCCCTATTGCCTATCGTCTTTGTGAAAGTATCTCCTGCTATTCATGGACCTCAATCTTTGTTTGGATTTTTAGGGATTTCTTACTTGACCTTTCGTGCAGTTGGGGTTATCGTTGAGTTGAGAGACGGTGTCATCAAGGAATTAACGATCTGGCAATTCTTACGTTTTCTTCTTTTTATGCCGACTTTCTCAAGTGGTCCCATTGATCGTTTTAAACGCTTCAATGAAAATTACGAGACCATTCCTGAGCGGGATGAGCTGATGGATATGCTAGAAGAGGCTGTCAAATATATCATGCTGGGCTTCCTCTACAAGTTTATCTTGGCTCACATTTTAGGAGAGACACTATTGCCTCCGCTGAAAAATTTGGCCTTGCAGACAGGTGGTTTCTTTAACCTCTACGCTTTAGCGGTCATGTACACCTTTGGTCTGGAGCTCTTCTTTGACTTTGCGGGCTACTCTATGTTTGCCTTAGCCATTTCAAACTTGATGGGTATTCATAGTCCTATCAACTTTAACAAGCCCTTTTTGTCAAGGGATTTAAAAGAGTTTTGGAATCGCTGGCACATGAGTCTGTCTTTCTGGTTCCGTGACTTTGTCTTTATGCGGATGGTCATGGTGTTGACCAGAAAGAAGGTCTTTAAAAATCGCAATGTGACCTCAAGTGTAGCCTATATTCTCAATATGCTGATTATGGGATTTTGGCATGGTGTGACCTGGTACTACATAGCCTATGGACTTTTTCATGGGATTGGGCTGGTCATCAATGACGCTTGGATTCGTAAGAAAAAAGCGCTCAATAAAGAACGGAAAAAAGCTGGAAAGGGTTCCTTACCTGAGAATCGCTGGATTCAGTTGCTTGGCATGGTTGTCACCTTCCATGTCGTGATGGTTTCATTCTTAATCTTTTCTGGATTTTTGAATGATTTATGGTTTAAAAAATAAAAGGATATAAAAAATGGATATCAAATCAGAAGTTATTGAAATTATTGATGAGTTGTTTATGGAAGATGTTTCTGACATGATGGATGAAGATCTTTTTGATGCCGGTGTCTTGGATAGCATGGGAACGGTTGAATTGATTGTGGAGATTGAAAACCGTTTTGACATTCGTGTTCCAGTGACGGAGTTCGGTCGTGATGACTGGAATACGGCTAATAAAATCGTAGAAGGTATTACGGAGTTGAAGAATGCTTAAACGCTTGTGGCTAATCTTCGGGCCTATCTTCATTGCTGGATTTTTGGTTCTTCTACTCATCTTTTTTTATCCAAGTACAACAAGCCATAATCTGACTGAGGAGAAATATTCGGCGGCTTCTGTTAGTGCAGAGAGTTTTAAAGAGAGAAGCCAAAAAGTAAGGGCTCTTACGGATCCAAATATGCGTTTTATTCCTTTTCTAGGGTCCAGTGAATGGATTCGATTTGATAGTGTCCATCCAGCTGTTTTAGCGGAAAAATACCATCGTCCCTATCGTCCTTACTTTCTAGGTCAAGCAGGAGCAGCCTCTCTCAATCAATATTTTGGCCTACAGCAAATTTTGCCAGAAATAGAGAATAAGCAGGCTGTATTTGTGATTTCGCCTCAGTGGTTTACGGAGACAGATTATGAACCCGCAGCGTTTCAGAGATTTTTTAACAGCGACCAATTGACAGCTTTTTTGGGAAATCAATCTGGTGACATTGCTGCAAAGCATGCGGCGATTCGATTGTTAAAGCAGAATCCTAATGTTGCATTAAAAAGCATTGTTCAAAAACTGTCAAAGGGTGAAGAATTATCAGATGTTGATCAGGTTGCTATTGATATTTTTGCGCGATTCAACGAAAAACAATCCGCTCTCTTTGGACAATTCTCCATTCGAGGACAACTCAAGTACAAGGAACACGTGGAGAACTATTTAAAAGATCTTCCGGATCAATTTTCTTATGATGAGTTAGAAAAAATTGTTCGTAAGGACGCAGAAGCAAATACGACCAATAACGATATGGGGATGGAAAATCATTTCTATACGAGGGAGATTCAAAAGGATTTAAAAAAATGGGAAGGATATCAAAAAAATTACAACTTCCTCAAGTCCTCTGAGTACAATGATTTGCAGCTGGTCCTCAATCAATTTGCTAAGTCGAATGTCAATGTGCTCTTTGTCATTCAGCCGGTTAACAAGAAGTGGATGGAGTACACAGGGCTCAGTGAAGAGATGTACCAGCATGCAGTGGAGAAAATTCGTTACCAATTAGAAAGTCAGGGTTTTACCAATATTGCTGATTTTTCTAAAAAAGGCGGAGATCCGTACTTTGTCAAGGACACCATTCATATTGGTTGGTTGGGTTGGTTGGCTTTTGATAAGGTTGTCAATCCCTTCTTGACGGATCCGACTCCAGCTCCAGACTATAAGATGAATGACCGCTTCTTTAGCAAGGACTGGGCGACCTATGATGGGAATATCAAAGATTTCCAATAAATCAAGAAAAAGCTTGAACTTTTTAGTTCAGGTTTTTTTGTTAAATAGCGAATATTTGAGAGAGAAATAGGTCAAAAGTTTCAAAATTTTTAGAAATAGCGTATAATATAAAAGAGAAAAAGAAAAGAAAGGGATTTTAAAATGAACAAACGTTCTTTGTTACCTGTCTTGTCGACAGCCCTGTTAGCTCCAGCCTTCTTAGCTGGACAAGTCTATGCTGAAGAAGCAACAACTCCTGCAGAAAGTTCAGCTGTCGTAGCGACTCCTGCTACGTCGGCGACTCCAGCTCCTGTTGAGAGCCCTGCGGTACCGGAAACTTCGGCAACTTCAGAAGCAGTTGCACCTGCAGAAGCTCCGTTAGCTCCTGTTGAATCTCCTAAAAGCGAAGAAAAGGACACCGTTATCTTACACACTAATGATGTCCATGGTCGTATTGTAGAGGAAAAAGGAGTAATTGGAGATGCTAAGTTAGCGACAGTCATTGAGCAGGAACGTGCGAAATCAAATCAAAATACTCTAGTTGTTGATGCGGGAGACGCTTTCCAAGGTTTACCGATTTCCAACTCTACTAAGGGTGAAGCGCGTGCTGAAATTCTCAATCAGATGCAGTATGATGCCATGGCAGTAGGAAACCATGAGTTTGACTTTGGTTTGGACGAAGCTAAGAAATACAAGGAAATCTTGAAATTCCCATTACTTAGTTCAAATACCTACGTCAATGGTGCTCGTCTCTTTGAAGCTTCTACAATCGTTGATAAAGATAAGACTGTGGAAGGTGATGAGTTTGTTGTAATCGGGGTGACAACACCTGAAACAGCAACCAAAACTCACCCTAAAAATGTCAAAGGGGTAACTTTTACAGATCCAATCTCTGAAGTCAATAAGGTCATCGAAGAAGTTCAAGCTAAGGCTCGTGCAGAAGGTAAGGACTACAAACACTATGTTGTGCTGGCTCACTTGGGTGTGGATACCACAACCCCAGTAGAATGGCGTGGTTCAACTTTGGCAGAAGCCTTGTCTAAAAATCCTCGTTTGAAAGGGAAACGCGTAACAGTAATCGATGGTCACTCTCATACAGTAGAATCAACGACCTATGGAGACAATGTTACCTATAACCAGACGGGAAGCTACCTTCACAATGTAGGGAAAATCACCTACAAATCCCGTCAGCTTTTGGGCAATCCAACTCAGATTCCGGCTGCTGATGCTAAAAAATTACCAGCCAATCCAACAGTTGAAAAACTAGTCAAAGACATTAAACAAAAATACGATGCTGAAAATGCGGTTGAGATTGTTTCAAACAGCCCTGTAGAACTAAACGGTGATCGTGAAAATGTTCGGGTCCGTGAAACCAACCTCGGAAACGTCGTGGCAGACTCGCTCTATCAGTATGGTCAAACAGGATTTAGCCATCCGACAGACATCGCTGTGACAAATGGTGGTGGCTTGCGTGAAACCATTGCAAAAGGAAAACCAATCACTAAAGGAAATGTCATTGCTGTTCTTCCATTTGGAAATACCATTTCACAAATCCAAGTGACTGGGCAACAAGTTTTGGATATGTTTGAAAAGTCACTCGGCTCTATCTTGCAGGTCGATAAGGATGGCAAGAAGGTCTTGGATGAGAACGGGCAACCATTGTTAGAACCAAGTGGTGGTTTCTTGCAAGTTTCAGGTGTGAAGGTCTACTATGATACTAACCTACCATCAGGCAAACGTGTCTTGGCCATCCAGGTTAAAAACCGTGCAACTGGTCGTTATGAACTACTGGACCTCGCAAAAACCTACTATCTTGCAACCAATGATTTCCTAGCTGCAGGTGGTGATGGCTACACGATGTTAGGTGGTGCGCGTGAAGAAGGCCCGTCTATGGATGCAGCCTTTGAAGAGTATCTTAAAACCGCTGATTTGACCCAGTATGAAAAGATCAACCCGAACTCACGGACGATTTCTGTGGATTCTACAACTTTTAGTCTGCCGGTAGAAACGCCTCAAACGAATGCGGCTGCTAATGATGCGACTACAAATGTACCACTTACTTATGAGGTGGCAGGTCAATTTAGCAAGAAGGCAGTTGTCTCAGAAAAAGCTCTCCCAAATACAGGAAGTGAACAGTCCATCTTCTTGCTCTTGATGGGAATGGTAGCTGGTTTGGCAGGTATCTTATCGAGCCGAAAACCAAAGCTAAAATAGGTTAAATTTCACATCTAGAAGAGTCTAGGGAAACGTTTTTACGCCTTTTTCCCTTGACTCTTTTTTGGTTTATGATATAATTAACCAGTAAAGAATCGGTGGCTATCTATGTTTTTTTACGAAAAAGATAGCTAGGGAAGGAGTAACACATGAGACAGCTTGCGCAGGAAATCGATAACTTTTTAAACGAGGTGATCTTGAGATCTGAGAACCAGCATGAAATTCTAATCGGGCATTGCACGAGTGACGTTGCCTTGACCAATACTCAGGAACACATCCTTATGCTCCTGTCGGAAGAATCCCTAACCAACTCGGAGTTGGCCCGTCGCCTTAATGTCAGTCAGGCGGCAGTGACCAAGGCTATCAAATCTTTGGTCAAAGAGGGCATGTTAGAGACATCCAGAGATCCAAAGGATGCGCGTGTGATTTTTTACCAACTGACAGAACTAGCTCGACCAGTGGCAGAGGAACACCACCATCATCATGAACACACGCTCTTAGCCTATGAACAAGTGGCAAGTCAGTTTACTCCAAATGAACAAGAAGTTATCCAGCGGTTTTTAACTGCTTTAGTAGGAGAAATCAAATAATGCGGTATATTACAGTAGAGGACTTGTCTTTCTATTATGACAAGGAACCTGTCCTCGAGCACATCAACTACAGTGTTGATAGTGGGGAGTTTGTCACCCTGACTGGTGAAAATGGAGCTGCTAAGACAACGCTTATCAAGGCGAGTCTAGGCATCTTGCAGCCAAGATTTGGCAAGGTAACCATCTCAAAGACAAATACTCATGGGAAAAAGCTTAGGATAGCCTATCTTCCCCAGCAAATCGCTAGTTTTAATGCAGGATTTCCAAGTACAGTTTATGAATTTGTCAAGTCGGGTCGCTATCCGCGAAAGGGTTGGTTCCGTCGCTTGAACGCCCATGATGAGGAGCATATCAAGGCCAGTCTAGACTCAGTTGGTATGTGGGAACACCGTGACAAACGAATTGGCTCCCTTTCGGGAGGGCAAAAGCAACGAGCAGTGATTGCTCGGATGTTTGCTTCTGACCCAGATATCTTTGTCTTGGATGAGCCAACGACAGGGATGGATGCTGGAAGCAAAAATGAATTTTACGAACTCATGCACCATAGTGCTCATCATCATGGCAAGGCCGTTTTGATGATTACCCATGATCCTGAGGAGGTTAAGGACTATGCGGATCGCAATATTCATCTAGTCCGTAACCAAGACTCGCCATGGCGTTGTTTCAACGTTCACGAAAGCGACCAGGAGGTGGAACATGCTTAGTTTGTTATCTTATGACTTCATGCAGCGTGCCTTCTTGGCGGTCATTGCCATGAGTCTCTTTTCTCCAGTTCTTGGAACCTTCCTTATCTTGCGTCGTCAGAGTCTCATGAGTGATACACTCAGTCACGTTTCTCTATCAGGGGTAGCCTTTGGTCTGGTTTTGGGGATTTCTCCGACTATTTCAACCATTGCTATCGTCTTGATCGCTGCGGTCTTTCTAGAGTATCTCCGGACAGTCTATAAGAACTTTATGGAAATAGGAACTGCCATCCTCATGTCTACAGGGCTTGCAGTCTCCCTTATCGTGATGAGTAAGGGGAAAAGTTCGAGTTCCATGAGTTTGGACCAATATCTCTTTGGTTCGATTGTGACCATTAGCCAGGAGCAGGTGATTTTCCTCTTTGCCATTGCGGCGGTCGTCTTACTCTTGACTTTCTTATTCTTGCGACCAATGTATATCCTGACCTTTGATGAGGACACGGCCTTTGTAGATGGACTTCCAGTTCGTACCATGTCCATTCTTTTTAACATGGTGACAGGGGTGGCCATTGCCCTTATGATACCAGCAGCAGGAGCCCTTTTGGTGTCGACCATTATGGTCTTACCAGCTAGTATTGCCCTTCGTTTGGGGAAAAACTTTAAATCCGTTATGTTGCTAGCCAGTGCTATTGGCTTTTTGGGAATGGTGGCAGGTCTCTATATTTCCTACTATGCGGAAACCCCTGCCAGCGCTAGTATTACCATTATCTTTGTAGCTGTCTTTTTGTTAGTCAGTCTATTGAAACGCTTTATCAAATAGGAGAATGAAATGAAAAAACTGAGCTTACTACTAGCTAGTCTATGTGCCTTGTTTTTAGTGGCTTGTTCCAATCAAAAGCAGGCAGATGGGAAGCTAAATATCGTGACAACCTTTTACCCTGTCTACGAATTTACCAAGCAAGTCGCAGGAGATACCGCTAATGTAGAACTTCTAATCGGTGCTGGTACAGAACCTCACGAATACGAACCGTCAGCAAAGGCAGTTGCTAAAATCCAAGACGCAGATACCTTCGTCTATGAAAACGAGAATATGGAAACTTGGGTTCCTAAATTGCTAGATACTTTGGATAAGAAAAAGGTGAAAACCATCAAGGCGACAGGTGATATGCTCCTCTTGCCAGGTGGTGAGGAAGAAGAGGGAGACCATGACCATGGAGAAGAAGGCCATCACCATGAGTACGATCCCCACGTTTGGCTTTCACCAGCACGCGCCATCAAACTGGTAGAGCATATCCGTGACAGCTTGTCAGCAGATTATCCTGATAAAAAAGAGACTTTTGAGAAGAATGCGGCTGCCTATATTGAAAAATTGCAAGCCTTGGACAAGGCCTACACAGAAGGCTTGTCTCAAGCTAAACAAAAGAGCTTCGTAACGCAACACGCAGCCTTTAACTACCTTGCCTTGGACTACGGTCTCAAGCAAGTATCCATCTCAGGTCTCTCACCAGATGCAGAACCATCAGCAGCACGTTTGGCAGAATTGACAGAGTATATCAAGAAAAACAAGATTTCTTATATCTACTTTGAAGAAAATGCCTCACAAGCCCTCGCCAATACACTCTCAAAAGAAACAGGTGTCAAACTAGACGTGCTCAATCCGCTAGAAAGTCTGACAGAAGAAGCAACCAAGGCTGGTGAGGACTATATCTCCGTGATGGAGAAAAACCTCAAGGCTTTGAAACAAACAACAGACCAAGAAGGACCAGAAATCGAGCCAGAGAAGGAAGAAAATACCAAGACAGTTCACAATGGTTACTTTGAGGATGCTGATGTCAAGGACCGTACCTTGAGTGACTATGTTGGTAACTGGCAATCTGTCTATCCTTTCCTTGAGGATGGAACTTTTGATCAAGTCTTTGACTACAAGGCTAAGTTGACTGGCAAGATGATCAAAGATGAGTACAAGGCTTACTATAGAAAAGGCTATCAGACAGATGTGACTAAGATCAACATCACTGACAACACTATGGAATTTGTTCAAGGTGGCCAAAGCAAGAAATTCACCTACAAGTATGTCGGCAAGAAAATCTTGACTTATAAGAAAGGCAATCGTGGCGTGCGTTTCCTCTTTGAAGCGACAGATGCGGACGCTGGACAGTTCAAGTATGTTCAGTTTAGTGACCACAATATCGCCCCAGTTAAGGCAGAACATTTCCATATCTTCTTTGGAGGTACTAGCCAAGAAGCCCTCTTTGAAGAGATGGATAACTGGCCAACCTACTACCCAGATAACCTATCTGGCCAAGAAATCGCCCAAGAAATGTTGGCGCATTGATGCAAGAGAGAATCCCGCAAATCTGCGGGATTTTTTACTGGAAATGATTAGGTTGTCAGGTATTATAGTACCACAGTTGTGCTGTTCACAATGTGATAAAGAGGTCATTTTCTACTGGCTGATTCTCACTAGCTGGCGAATGCAAAAGCTGCGATTGTACAAATTATAGAATCTTTTCAGGGGATTTAGGAAGGGAGCTTAGTCATATTGACGCTGCTATCGCTTTTTGTTATAGTCAAGGAGAGAGCGGTCTGGAACACTAGTTTATTCACAGTCTGTGGATAAGTCTAGGGGGAAAATGACATATAATTCAGGGTGTTGAAGTATCCTGATAATAGTTCCGTACATTAGTAACTTGCTAGAGAGCTAGCAGAAACCCTAGTACAGAGTTATTTTACAAAGGTATGTTTAGGGTGAAAGCTTCCAAGTCTAAGAGCTGGATTCTGGAGAAACTAGTTTTTAGGAATGTTTTCTTATCCACAAGTTGTGGATAACTTTGTGAACAAGAGAAAGAGATACGAGATGATGACGAACATAAAACCACATGGACCATTACCAAGTCAGGCCCAGCTAGTTTATTTAGAGGATGAACTAGCTGCCTTTATCCATTTTGGTCCCAATACCTTTTATGACCAAGAATGGGGAAGTGGGCAAGAGGATCCCAAGCGTTTTAACCCGACTAAGTTGGATGCGCGTGCTCAAAGAAACAGGTTTTAAAAAGCTGATTTTAGTGGTCAAGCACCACGATGGTTTTGTGCTCTACCCGACAGCACATACAGATTATTCGGTCAAGGCTAGCCCTTGGAGGGATGGAAAGGGGGACTTGCTCCTTGAGGTTTCCCAAGCTGCGACTGAGTTTGATATGGATATGGGAGTGTATTTGTCTCCTTGGGATGCTCACAGTCCCCTCTATCACGTGGGCCGAGAAGCAGACTACAATGCCTACTATCTGGCTCAATTGAAGGAAATCTTGTCAAATCCTGCCTATGGGAATGCTGGTAAGTTCGCTGAGGTTTGGATGGATGGTGCTCGAGGCGAAGGGGCCCAGAAGGTCAACTATGAGTTTGAGAATTGGTTTGAAACCATTCGTGACTTGCAGGGCGATTGTTTGATTTTCTCAACTGAGGGAACTAGTATTCGCTGGATTGGGAATGAACGAGGCTATGCAGGGGACCCCTTGTGGCAAAAGGTCAAACCAGACCAGTTAGGAACAGAGGCGGAATTAGATTATCTACAGCACGGAGACCCCTTTGGGACGCTATTTTCAATCGGTGAGGCAGATGTTTCTCTTCGGCCGGGTTGGTTTTACCATGAGGATCAGGATCCCAAGTCTCTTGAGGAATTGGTCGAAATCTACTTTCACTCAGTAGGGCGGGGTACACCTCTCTTACTCAATATTCCGCCAAACCAAGATGGACTCTTTGACGAAAAGGATATCCAGCGTCTCTATGAATTTGCTGCCTACCGTGACACACTCTATAGGGAAGATTTAGCTCTGGGAGCCAAGGTATCTGGCCCTGCTCTATCACCAGACTTTGCTTGTCATCATCTGACAGATGGACTGGAGGCTAGTTCTTGGGCAAGTGATGCAGAGTTGCCAATCCAATTAGAGCTTGATTTAGGATCACCTAAAACTTTTGATGTGATTGAGTTAAGAGAAGATTTGAAGTTGGGGCAACGCATCGCTGCTTTCCATGTTCAGGTAGAGTTGAATGGTGTCTGGCAGGAGTTTGGATCTGGTTATACTGTTGGCTACAAATGTCTCTTACGAGGATCAGTCGTTGAGGCGCAGAAGATACGTGTGACCATTACAGAGGCACAGGCTTTGCCTTTGTTAACCAAGATTTCACTCTATAAAACACCTACCTTGTCGAAAAAAGAAGCTGTTCAGCAACTAGAGTTCTCAGAAAAAAGTCTGGCTGTGACCAAGGGAGAAAATGTCCACTTTACAGTGAAGCGCATAGAATTTAGCAGTCCTTTAGAAGCTAAGATTTCGATTCAACCAGGGACAGGTGTGCATGGTGTCGCCTATCGGGACGAGATTCAAGTCCTTGCGTTTCAAGTTGGCGAGACTGAAAAAAAGCTAACGCTACCAACCTTGTATTTTGCAGGCGATAAAAACTTAGATTTTTATCTAAATCTGACGGTAGATGGTCAGCTGGTTGACCAGCTTCAGGTCCAAGTTTCATAAAAGAAGAACCTTTGCGCGATGCAAAGGTTCTTTTGGTTAGGAGTGATTTGGTAGCCAGCTGAGGGTGAAGGTCAGTTGCTCAGCTTTCAAGAGGTCTTGGTGTTGGATGCTAGATACAAGAGCCTTGTCCAATCGGCATTCTTTGACAAAGTTGAAATGGCTGTGATTTTGCTCGGCATGGATATCCAGCCATTTATTTTCCTTAGCCAGGTAGATACGGAGATGGTCAAAGAGAGGAATTCCGAGATCGTAACTTGGTTTGCCCGGACAGGTCGGGTAGAATCCAAGAGCTGACCAGATGTACCAAGCAGAGAGACTGCCATTGTCCTCATCGCCAGGATAGGCTTCCCAGCTGGGGTGAAAGGCTTTCTGACGCAAGGTTTTGATGAGTAGAGCAGTGTAGTCAGTGTAGTCGCTGTAGCGAAAGAGATAAGGTATGTGGAAGCTAGGCTGGTTGGAGATGGCGACTTGTCCAAAGGGAGCTGTTGCCATCTCGCTCATTTCATGAATCTCGTAACCATAGCCGGTGGTTTCAAAGAGAGGAGCGTCCTGACAGGCTTTCAAAAGATAATTGCTGAAGGCTTCTTTTCCACCCATAAGCTGGATTAAGCCTGGGATGTCATGGAGTACGCCTAAAGTCGCTTGAATGGCAGAGCATTCGGCGTAGTCGCGTCCCCAACTATAGGGAGAGAAGTCAGGGCGGAAGTTTCCTTGGCTGTCTCGGGCTCGCATGTAACCTGTCTTAGCATCAAATAGATGGCGGTAATTTTGAGACGCAGTTCTATAAGTTTCCGCGATGTCATTCTGACCAAGCTTTTCGGCACAGTTGGCGATACAAAAGTCACTATAGGCGTAGTCTAGAGTATGGCTGACGCTTTCGTAGTGGTCGGTAGAGAGGTAGCCCAGCTCTTGGTATTGGGCTAGTCCGTGGCGACCATTGATGCCGAGAGGGTCGGACTTGGTGGCTGTCTCCAGCATAGCTTGGAGGAGTTCTTCTTCCAAGTCAGGAGCCATGTCCTTGCAGGCGCTATCTGCGATAATACCATCTAAAAGGATACCAGGCATCATACCACGCTCGTCTGGAGCCAGCCACTTTGGAAGGAATCCAGTATCGCGGTAGCTATTGAGGAAACCTTCTAGAAAGCGGTGATAGTGTTCCGGTATGATAAGGGCAAAGAGGGGAAAGGTGGTGCGGAAGGTATCCCAGAAACCATTGTTGCTAAAGAGGACACCAGGCTTGACAGTACTAGTAGACAAATCCATGTGGATGTTCTGCCCTGACTCGTTCACCTCATAAAATGTCTGTGGGAAGAGGAAGAGTCTGTAGAGGCAGTGATCAAAGAAGATTCGGTCGGCTTCCCCTGTCTCCACGATATCAAAACGGTGGAGGAGATTTTCCCAGTTTGCTTGGGCATTTGCTTTACAGCTATCAAAGTCCGTTTGAGGTAGATTAAATAGCGCTTGAGAAGGAGAAATAAAGGAAGTCGCTAGTTGAATCTCGGCTTGACTGCTTGCTAAGTCAATTCGCCAGTCTCCCTCTTCTTGTGTGATAGCAAGAATATCCGTATTCATTTGTAAAGCAGTAAACAGTATCAGCGGATTTTTGTTGGTCTCTGTTTTTCCCTCTTGACGCAGGGCTAGAGTCCGCTTATCTACTTGCTCCACTGTCAGTTCATCTGCTGTGTGAAGATAGAGGGAGAGGGCTTTGCCTTGCTTTTGCTCCAAACGAATAGAAGCGCCATAGCAAGTCGGTGTGAGCTGGGTTCCAATCTGATAGCGCAGGGAGAAAATCTTCAGATAATGAGGCTGGAAAGAGGCCTTATCCATATCATAGGAGGACTGACGGTGAAAGAGGCTGTCTCCACCTAGCTGGCCTGTAACAGGTGTCAGAAGGAGCCAAGAGTAGTCCCCAATCCAAGGACTGGGTTGGTGGGTTAATCGAATCCCTTGAAAAATGGGCAGATGCGGATCGAAAAACCAAGCTCCCTCCTGGTCACTGGTCTGAGGCACAAAATAATTCATCCCGAAAGGGACGCCTGTGTAGGGCAGGGTATTTCCTCGAGAAAAGGCGTGTTTGCTGGCAGTCCCAAAGCGGGTATCGATGGTTTCAAGTAGTGGTTTCATAGTCTTTCCTTTAGCTGTTTTTCTACATTATATCAGAAAAAGAGGGCCTTTAGATATGGGGTTCAAAAGTAAGCAATTTTGTAGAAAAATGACTATCATTTGTGTATGTATTTTCTGTCTCAAAAACTATATACTGAACATGAAACTTGTTTGAAAGAGGAAACTGCACGATGATTTATTCGAAAGAAATTGTTAGAGAATGGCTAGATGAAGTAGCAGAGCGTGCTAAGGACCATCCGGAGTGGGTGGATGTCTTTGAGCGTTGCTACACCGACACTTTAGACAATACAGTTGAGATATTGGAAGATGGTTCAACTTTTGTGCTCACAGGAGACATTCCCGCTATGTGGCTTCGGGATTCGACAGCCCAGCTACGCCCCTACCTTCATGTGGCTAAAAAAGATCCTCTCTTGCGTCAGACCATTGCAGGTCTGGTCAAGCGTCAGATGACCTTGGTACTCAAGGATCCTTATGCCAACTCCTTTAACATTGAGGAAAACTGGAAGGGCCACCATGAGACTGACCACACGGACCTTAATGGCTGGATTTGGGAACGCAAGTATGAGGTGGACTCGCTTTGCTATCCTTTGCAGTTGGCTTATCTCCTTTGGAAAGAGACTGGTGAGACCAGTCAGTTTGATGACACTTTTGTCGCTGCGACCAAGGAAATCCTTCATCTCTGGACAGTAGAGCAGGACCACAACAACTCTCCATATCGTTTTGTCCGCGATACGGACCGCAAGGAAGATACTCTGGTAAATGATGGTTTTGGACCTGACTTTGCCGTGACAGGAATGACCTGGTCAGCTTTTCGTCCGAGTGATGACTGCTGCCAGTATAGCTATTTGATTCCGTCAAATATGTTTGCCGTAGTCGTCTTGGGTTATGTCCAAGAAATCTTTGCAGAATTAAACTTGGCTGATAGCGAGAGTATTATCGCAGATGCTAAGGGTCTCCAAGCGGAGATCCAAGAAGGCATCGAAAATTACGCCTACACAACCAACAGCAAGGGTGAAAAGATTTACGCCTTTGAAGTGGATGGTCTAGGAAATGCTAGCATCATGGATGATCCAAACGTACCAAGTCTGCTGGCGGCGCCTTATCTGGGCTATTGCGATGTCAACGATGAAGTGTATCAAGCCACACGCCGTACCATTCTGAGCCCGGAAAATCCATATTTCTACCAAGGAGAATACGCTAGTGGGCTCGGAAGTTCTCATACCTTTTATCGCTATATCTGGCCCATTGCCCTTTCTATCCAAGGCTTGACAACAAAAGATAAGGAGGAGAAGAAATTCTTACTCGATCAGCTGGTTGCTTGTGATGGGGGGACAGGTGTCATGCATGAAAGCTTCCACGTGGATGACCCAACACTTTACTCTCGTGAATGGTTCTCTTGGGCCAATATGATGTTCTGTGAATTAGTCTTGGATTACTTGGATATTCGTTAAGGAGCAGGCTTTTGCTCAACTGATTCTAGGAAAGAATCACAAATTCACATTTAAAACGTTAAAAATAAAAATTTAAGTTAGAATGAGGTTTTACTTCATGGAAAATGTTGTTGTACATATTATCTCACACAGTCACTGGGATCGTGAGTGGTACTTACCTTTTGAAAGCCACCGTATGCAGTTGGTGGAGTTGTTTGACAATCTTTTTGATCTCTTTGAAAATGACCCTGAGTTTAAGAGTTTCCACTTGGATGGACAAACTATTGTCCTGGATGACTACTTGGAAATTCGTCCTGAAAATCGCGACAAGGTCCAAGGTTACATCGACCAAGGCAAACTTAAAATTGGTCCCTTTTACATCTTGCAGGATGATTACTTGATTTCTAGTGAAGCCAACGTCCGCAACACCTTGATTGGTCAAGCAGAATGTGCAAAATGGGGCAAATCCACTCAGATTGGTTACTTCCCAGATACCTTTGGAAATATGGGACAAGCTCCCCAAATCCTTCAAAAATCAGGCATTCACGTGGCAGCCTTTGGCCGTGGTGTCAAGCCGATTGGATTTGACAACCAAGTTCTCGAAGATGAGCAGTTTACTTCCCAGTTTTCAGAAATGTACTGGCAGGGTGCGGACGGAAGTCGTGTCCTCGGTATCCTCTTTGCCAACTGGTACAGTAACGGGAATGAAATCCCAGTTGATAAGGACGAAGCCCTGGCCTTCTGGAAACAAAAATTGTCAGACGTGCGTGACTATGCTTCGACCAACCAATGGTTGATGATGAACGGCTGTGACCACCAGCCTGTACAGCGCAATCTGAGCGAAGCCATTCGTGTGGCCAATGAACTCTTCCCAGATGTGACTTTTGTGCATAGTTCCTTTGATGACTATGTTCATGCAGTAGAAAGTGCTCTACCTGAGCAACTATCTACCGTTACGGGTGAGTTGACCAGTCAAGAAACAGATGGTTGGTACACACTTGCCAATACTTCTTCATCACGAATTTACCTCAAACAAGCTTTCCAAGAAAATAGCAACTTGCTAGAACAAGTGGTGGAGCCATTGACTGTCATCACTGGTGGTCACAACCATAAGGACCAGTTGACCTATGCTTGGAAAGTCCTTCTACAAAATGCGCCACATGACAGTATCTGTGGCTGTAGTGTGGACGAGGTTCACCGTGAGATGGAAACACGTTTTGCCAAGGTCAACCAAGTTGGAAACTTCGTTAAGACCAATCTTCTCAACGAGTGGAAGGGCAAAATCGCAACCCACGAAGCCCAAAGCGACCATCTCTTTACGGTCATCAACACAGGCTTGCATGACAAGGTTGATACTGTCAGCACAGTGATTGATGTGGCGACTTGTGATTTCAAGGAATTGCACCCAACAGAAGGCTATAAGAAGATGGCAGCCTTGACCTTGCCAAGCTACCGTGTCGAAGACTTAGAAGGGCATGCTGTAGAAGCGAAAATCGAAGATCTGGGAGCTAATTTTGAGTATGATTTGCCAAAAGACAAGTTCCGTCAGGCTCGTATCGCTCGACAAGTGCGCGTGACAGTGCCTGTTCATCTGGCACCACTTTCTTGGACAACCTTCCAATTGCTTGAAGGACAACAAGAACACCGTGACGGTATTTACCAAAACGGAGTGATTGATACGCCATTTGTAACGGTCAGTGTGGATGATACTATCACAGTCTACGACAAGACAACTCATGAAGCGTATGAGGATGTTGTTCGCTTTGAAGACCGTGGTGACATCGGAAATGAGTACATCTATTTCCAACCAAAAGGAACAGAGCCTATCTACGCCGAGCTGAAAGGCTATGAGGTCTTGGAAAATACAGCTCGTTTTGCCAAGATCTTGCTCAAACATGAATTGACAATTCCAGTAAGTGCAGATGAAAAACTGGATGCGGAACAAAGAGGCATCATTGAGTTTATGACGCGTGAAGCTGGGCGCTCAGAAGAATTGACAACTCTTCCTCTGGAAACAGAGATGACCGTCTTTGTTGATAATCCACAAATCCGCTTCAAGACTCGCTTTACTAACACAGCCAAGGACCACCGTATCCGTCTCTTGGTTAAGACTCATAACACTCGTCCAAGCAATGACTCTGAAAGCATCTATGAGGTGGTGACACGACCAAACAAACCAGCTGCTTCTTGGGAAAATCCTGAAAATCCACAACACCAACAAGCCTTTGTCAGCCTTTATGATGATGAAAAAGGGGTGACGGTGGCTAATAAAGGACTGCACGAGTATGAAATCCTTGGCGACGATACCATTGCAGTGACCATCCTTCGTGCCTCAGGTGAGCTAGGTGACTGGGGTTACTTCCCGACACCAGAGGCTCAGTGCTTGCGTGAGTTTGAAGTCGAGTTTGCTCTCGAATGCCACCAAGCACAAGAACGCTTCTCAGCCTTCCGTCGTGCTAAAGCCTTCCAAACACCATTCACTAGTCTTCAGGTTGCTAAACAAGAAGGAAGTGTTGCTGCGACTGGTAGCCTCTTGAGTCATGCGGCACTCAGCTTACCACAAGTTTGCCCAACAGCCTTTAAAGTGGCTGAAAATGAAGAGGGATATGTCCTCCGTTACTACAATATGAGTCAAGAAAATGTGCGCATATCAGAACACCAACAAACCATTCTTGACTTACTTGAGCGACCATATCCAGTTCATTCAGGACTCTTAGCGCCACAAGAAATTCGTACAGAATTGATCAAAAAAGAAGACATTTAACAGTTTTAAAGTGTTTTATAACTAATGCTATGAGATAGAAAGGAGGGGCGAAAGAGTAAGGATAAACTACTGATTCGTCCCTTTTTTGGTGAAAATATGACGATTGCTACCATTGATATCGGAGGGACTGGGATTAAGTTTGCCAGTCTGACTCCTGATGGAAAAATACTAGATAAGACAAGTACACCGACACCAGAAACCCTAGAAGATTTACTGGCATGGCTAGACCAACGTCTGTCGGAGAAAGATTATAAGGGCATTGCCATGAGCGTCCCAGGCGCGGTCAATCAAGAAACAGGTGTCATTGAGGGAATCAGTGCTGTGCCTTACATCCATGGCTTTTCTTGGTATGAGGCTCTTGCTCATCATCAGCTACCTGTCCATCTAGAAAATGACGCCAACTGTGTTGGACTTAGTGAACTGCTGGCTCACCCAGAGATTGAAAATGCAGCCTGTGTCGTTATTGGGACAGGAATTGGCGGAGCTATGATTATCAATGGAAAACTTCACCGTGGTCGCCACGGCTTAGGTGGTGAGTTTGGCTACATGACAACCATTGCACCAGCAGAAAAGCTCAACAACTGGTCGCTACTAGCCTCTACAGGAAACATGGTTCGATACGTGATTGAAAAATCTGGTCAGACTGACTGGGACGGACGCAAGATTTACCAAGAAGCTGCAGCAGGCAATGCCCTTTGCCAAGAAGCTATTGAACGCATGAATCGAAATCTGGCGCAAGGACTGCTCAATATCCAGTATCTCATTGACCCGGATGTCATTAGTCTGGGAGGATCTATCAGTCAGAACCCAGACTTTATCCAAGGTGTCAAGAAGGCTGTCGATAACTTTGTCGAGACCTATGAAGAATACACTGTCGCACCAGTTATCCAAGCTTGCACCTATCATGCAGATGCCAATCTCTATGGTGCCCTTGTCAACTGGCTGCAGGAGGAAAATCAATGGTAATTTTTACAGGACTTAGTCCCAAACAAACTCAGGCAATCGACTTGCTGACAAAGCATATCTCTTTACCAGATGTAGAGGTAGCAGTCGCTCAGTCTGACCAAGCCTCTATCTCTATCAAGGGTGAGGGAGGTCACTATCACCTGACTTATCGCAAACCTCACCAACTTTACCGCGCCTTGTCCTTATTGGCAACAGCTCTAGTAGAAGGTGATAAAGTAGGGATTGAGGAGCAGGCGGCTTATGAAGAGTTGGCCTACATGGCTGACTGTTCTCGAAATGCGGTGCTGAATGTGGCTTCTGCCAAACAGATGATTGAAGTCTTGGCACTCATGGGCTACTCGACCTTCGAGCTCTACATGGAAGACACCTATCAGATTGAGGGGCAGCCATACTTTGGTTACTTCCGCGGGGCTTATTCAGCAGAGGAGTTACAGGAAATCGAAGCCTATGCCCAGCAGTTTGATATGACCTTTGTGCCTTGTATCCAGACCTTGGCCCACTTGTCAGCCTTCGTCAAATGGGGTGTCAAAGAAGTGCAAGAACTCCGTGATGTAGAGGACATTCTCCTTATCGGTGAAGAAAAAGTTTATGATTTGATTGACGGGATGTTTGCCACTCTATCTAAACTGCAGACTCGCAAGGTCAATATCGGGATGGACGAGGCCCACTTGGTTGGTTTAGGACGTTACCTCATCTTGAACGGTGTTGTAGACCGTAGTCTCCTCATGTGTCAACACTTAGAGCGCGTGCTGGATATTGCAGACAAGTATGGTTTCCACTGCCAGATGTGGAGTGATATGTTCTTTAAACTCATGTCAGCGGATGGCCAGTACGATCGTGACGTGGAGATTCCAGAGGAAACTCGTGTCTACCTAGATCGTCTCAAAGACCGTGTAACCTTGGTTTACTGGGATTATTATCAGGATAGCGAGGAAAAATACAATCGCAATTTCCGCAACCATCACAAGATTAGCCAAGATATTGCCTTTGCAGGTGGTGCTTGGAAGTGGATCGGTTTCACACCCAACAACCATTTCAGCCGTCTCATTGCTGTAGAAGCCAACAAAGCCTGTCGTGCTAACGACATCAAAGAAGTCATTGTAACGGGTTGGGGAGACAATGGTGGTGAAACAGCCCAATTCTCTATTCTACCAAGTCTGCAAATCTGGGCAGAGCTCAGCTACCGCAATGACCTAGACCGTCTGTCTGCTCACTTCAAGACCAATACAGGTTTATCAATTGAGGACTTTATGCAGATTGACCTAGCTAATCTCTTACCAGATCTACCAGGCAATCTCAGCGGGATTAATCCCAACCGCTATGTCTTTTATCAGGATGTTCTCTGTCCGATTCTTGATCGACACATGACACCTGAACAGGACAAACCGCACTTCGCTCAGGCAGCTGCGACGCTTGCTGAAATCAAAGAAAAAGCTGGAAACTATGCTTATCTCTTTGAAACTCAGGCCCAGTTGAATGCTATTTTAAGTTCTAAAGTCGATGTGGGACGACGCATTCGTCAGGCCTACCAAACAAACGATAAAGAAAGTCTGCAAGCAATCGCCAGAGAAGAATTACCAAAACTCAGAAGCCAAATCGAACACTTCCACGCTCTCTTTAGCCACCAATGGTTGAAAGAAAATAAGGTCTTTGGCTTGGATACAGTCGATATCCGTATGGGCGGACTCTTGCAACGTATCAAACGAGCAGAAAGCCGTATAGAGGCTTATCTGGCAGGGCAGATTGACTGCATCGACGAGCTAGAAGTTGAAATCCTACCATTTACTGACTTCTACGCAGACAAGGACTTTGCAGCCACAACAGCCAACCAGTGGCATACCATTGCGACAGCTTCAACGATTTATACGACTTAATACTCTTCGAAAATCTCTTCAAACCACGTCAGCTTCGCCTTGCCGTATAGATGTTACTGACTTCGTCAGTTCTATCTGCAACCTCAAAGCAGTGCTTTGAGCAGCCTGTGGCTAGCTTCCTAGTTTGCTCTTTGATTTTCATTGAGTATAAAAACAAGAACCGTGTCCCTTGTTCAGAGTGTTCCTCGTGAAACCTATTTCTTATAAAAAACTTCTCCACAAAAAATAATTTGTGGAGTTTTTTCTATAATTAGTAGTTTAACCTGACCTTCAAATAGGAGTATACTAATAATGTAATCGTTATCAAACCTAAAAATTCGATGAAATCAGTTTTTAGGAATAAAAAGGGAGGAAATTATGAAAAAGTTTTCAAAGACCTTGAGAGATAACTGGATCTTTCTCTTGATGGTTTTACCAGGGGCACTCTGGTTGATTCTATTCTTTTACATTCCAGTATTTGGGAATGTGGTCGCCTTTAAAGACTACCATATGACCAGTAATGGTTTCATAGATAGTATTGTGAATAGTAAATGGGTCGGGTTAGATAATTTCAGATTCTTGTTTAGTTCAAAAGATGCCTTTATCATCACTCGAAATACCGTTCTCTATAATCTCGGCTTTATCTTTATCGGTTTGATTGTATCAGTAGGGATTGCCATCATCCTCAGCGAGCTTCGCTCTAAGAGAATGGTTAAAATTTTCCAAACGTCTATGTTGTTCCCTTACTTCCTGTCATGGGTTATCATCAGTTTCTTTACAGATGCCTTCCTAAACATTGACAAAGGGGTCTTCAACCATTTCCTAACATCCATTGGCATGAAGGAAGTCAACTTCTACGCTGACTTAGGCATTTGGCCATACCTTCTCCTTTTCCTAGGTATTTGGAAAGGCTTTGGATATAGCAGTGTTATGTACTATGCGACGATCATGGGAATTGACCCAACCTACTACGAAGCAGCAACAGTGGACGGGGCTAGCAAGTGGCAACGTATTCGCAACGTAACCATTCCTCAGTTGACTCCGCTTGTAACAGTCTTGACCATCCTTGCAGTCGGAAATATCTTCCGTGCAGACTTTGGTCTCTTCTATCAAATCCCACACAATGCTGGTCAGCTTTACAATGTAACCAACGTTTTGGATGTATATGTCTTTAATGGTTTGACTCAGACAGCAGATATCGGTATGGCTTCAGCAGCCGGTCTTTACCAATCCGTAGTCGGTTTGATTCTGGTTATCCTATCAAACTTGCTTGCAAGACGAGTTGATCCAAACTCAGCTTTGTTCTAGAAAGGAGGAGAATATGGCAGAAAAGAAAATTAAAAAAGAAAAAATCGATAATGTCGGCATTCACTCCTTCAGTAAGAAAGCAGATATCTTCTTTAGTATTATCTCTGGTTTGATCGCTCTTTCTTGTATCTTGCCCTTTATCTTCGTTATCATCATTTCAGTGACAGATGAAAAGAGCATCCTCCAGTATGGATATAGCTTTTTCCCTTCGAAGTTTGGTGTAGATGGATTTCAGTTCCTAGCTCAGTTTAAAGATAAGATCCTCCAAGCGCTCTTTATCTCAGTTTTTGTAACTGTAGTCGGAACAGTGACCAACGTCTTCATTACAACCACTTATGCCTACGCCATCTCACGGACAACCTTTAAGTACCGCAGATTCTTTACGATCTTCGCTCTTCTTAGTATGTTGTTCAACGCTGGTTTGGTACCGGGCTATATCGTGGTCACTCGCCTGCTTCAACTGGGTGATACCGTTTGGGCCTTGATTGTTCCAATGCTCCTCTCACCATTCAACATCATCTTGATGCGTTCCTTCTTCAAGAAGACCATTCCAGAAGCCATTCTCGAATCTGCTCGTATCGATGGTGCCAGTGAAGCTCGGATCTTCTTCCAGATTTGTTTGCCATTGTCACTTCCAGGTATCGCAACCATCACGCTTTTGACAGCTCTTGGTTTCTGGAACGACTGGTTCAACGCCCTTCTTTACATCAAGAGTGATAACTTGTATCCATTGCAATATTTGCTCATGCAAATCCAGCAAAATATGGACTACATTGCAAAAGCAGTCGGCCTATCTGGTCAACTGGGAGTCGCTCTACCGAAAGAAACAGGTCGTATGGCCATGGTTGTTGTTGCAACCCTTCCAATCGCGATTCTGTATCCATTCTTCCAACGCTACTTTGTTAAAGGGTTGACGATCGGTGGTGTCAAAGAATAGCACTTGTTGAGAAACACCGTTTCTCCCTTCCCAACTTCATCTTAGTGACTGAAGTTAAAAATCATTAAATCGTTTATAAGTTTAAAAATAAAAAAAGGAGTTTTTATCATGAAAAACTGGAAAAAATATGCTTTTGCATCTGCTAGCGTAGTCGCTTTGGCTGCAAGTCTTGCTGCTTGTGGAAACCTTACAGGTAACAACAAAAAAGCTGCTGACACTACTTCAAGTGAAAAACCCGTTCTTAAAATGTACCAAATCGGTGATAAACCAGACAACTTGGATGAATTGCTAGAAAATGCAAACAAAATCATCGAAGAAAAAGTTGGTGCTAAATTGGATATCCAATACCTCGGATGGGGTGACTACAGCAAGAAAATGTCCGTTATCACATCATCTGGTGAAAACTATGATATCGCCTTTGCAGATAACTATGTTGTAAATGCTCAAAAAGGTGCTTACGCTGACTTGACAGAATTGTATAAAAAAGAAGGAGCAGAGCTTTACAAAGCACTTGACCCAGCTTACATCAAAGGGAACACTGTAAACGGTAAGATTTATGCTGTTCCAGTTGCAGCTAACGTTGCATCATCTCAAAACTTTGCCTTCAACGGAACTCTTCTTGCTAAATACGGTATCGATATTTCAGGTGTCACTTCATACGAAACACTTGAACCAGTCTTGAAACAAATCAAAGAAAAAGCTCCAGACGTAGTACCATTTGCGGTTACGAAGAACTTTATTCCATCTGATAACTTTGACTACCCAGTACCAAATGGACTTCCATTTGTTATCGACCTTGAAGGAGACACTACTAAGATCGTAAACCGTTACGAAGTGCCTCGTTTCAAAGAACATTTGAAGACTCTTCACAAATTCTATGAAGAAGGATACATTCCAAAAGACGTAGCAACAAGCGACACTTCATTTGACCTTCAACAAGATACTTGGTTCGTTCGTGAAGAAACAGTAGGACCAGCTGACTACGGTAACAGCTTGCTTTCACGTGTTGCGAACAAAGACATCCAAATTAAACCAATCACTAACTTTATCAAGAAAAACCAAACAACACAAGTTGCCAACTTTGTTATCTCAAACAACTCTAAGAACAAAGAAAAATCAATGGAAGTGTTGAATCTCTTGAACACGAACCCAGAACTCTTGAACGGTCTTGTTTACGGTCCAGAAGGTAAGAACTGGGAAAAAGTTGAAGGTAAAGAAAACCGTGTCCGCGTCCTTGATGGATATAAAGGAAACACTCACATGTCAGGTTGGAACACTGGTAACAACTGGATCCTTTACATCAACGAAAACGTTACAGACCAACAAATTGCAGATTCTAAGAAACAATTGGCAGAAGCTAAAGAATCTCCAGCACTTGGATTTATCTTTAACACTGACAGTGTGAAATCTGAAATTTCAGCAATTTCTAACACAATGCAACAATTCGATACAGCTATCAACACTGGTACTGTAGACCCAGATAAAGCTATTCCAGAATTGATGGAAAAATTGAAATCTGAAGGTGCCTACGAAAAAGTATTGAACGAAATGCAAAAACAATACGACGAATTCTTGAAAAACAAAAAATCATAAGATCGATTGATTTCGTGTATTCATTCCTAATTCCTAAAAATGTGATCACTGCCTTCCTTAGTTCTCTAGGGGAGGTAGTGATTTTTAGGATGTAAAAATGAAAAGAGTGGTTCTGAGGGTTTATGCGATGTGATACACATACATCTATAGAGGATTTATTATGAAAAAATATCGCCTTCTTTTCAAAATGAGTGCTGTCTTCTCTTACCTATTTTTCGTATTTGGCCTTTCTCAGCTGACGCTTATTGTCCAAAACTATTGGCAATTTTCTTCCCAGATAGGCAATTTCTTCTGGATTCAAAATATCTTGAGTTTGCTATTTATCGGAGTCATGATTTGGATTCTGGTTAAGACAGGGCACGGCTATCTTTTTCGCATTCCAAGAAAAAAATGGCTTTGGTATTCGATTTTGACAGTATTAGTGGTAGTGCTCCAGATCTCTTTTAACGTTCAGACAGCTAAACATGTTCAGTCAACTGCTGAAGGTTGGGCTGTATTGATTGGTTATAGTGGGACTAACTTTGCAGAGCTAGGTATCTATATAGCCCTGTTCTTTCTGGTTCCACTGATGGAAGAGTTAATCTATAGAGGATTACTGCAACACGCCTTTTTTAAAGATTCGAGATTTGGTCTTGATTTGCTTCTTCCTTCTATTTTATTTGCTCTCCCTCATTTTTCAAGCCTGCCTAGTCTGTTAGATATTTTCGTTTTTACAACATCTGGAATCATCTTTGCTGGTTTGACCCGTTATACCAAGAGCATTTATCCTTCCTATGCGGTGCATGTAATCAATAATATTGTAGCGACCTTGCCATTTTTGCTGACTTTTTTACATAGGGTGTTTGGGTAAAATACTGGCTGGAGAGTTAGGAATTATAGTTTTTCAATTTATAAGCGAATTTCAGGAGGGAAATGAGTATGACACCATTAAAATGGTTTGCTGGAGGAAGTGAAAGACGTTGTGAAGCGATGACCATCATTGATCATCTATTGGAAGATATAAAGGTTGCGCCTCAACTTGCTCCCCTGAAAAATCAGTTAGTGATTTATCAAAAACGATTAAAGGACGATGGAACCTCTACTCCATTTATTCTGAGCCAAATGAACGTTGACATCTCACGTGTGTTGATTGATAACAAGCTGGGTTTGTCAGAAAGTCAAGCTAAGCAAATCAAAAAATTGAGAGAATTATCTGCGATTCGGTATGGTTACTGATGAAGTGCAGGGGTAGGACTCTTTATATAATTTCCGGTCAAATAAATTGCATTCGTTTTCCCAAGTGGGTATACTAGTATAGTTGAATGAAAAATTCTGAAAATTTAAGAATAGAAAAGAGAACAAATCTTATGGCAAAAGATATTCGTGTCTTACTTTACTACCTTTATACTCCAATTGAAAACGCAGAGCAATTTGCGGCAGATCACCTGGCTTTCTGTAAATCAATCGGCCTTAAAGGCCGTATCCTAGTCGCTGACGAGGGAATTAACGGGACTGTTTCAGGTGACTACGAAACAACTCAAAAATACATGGACTATGTTCACAGCCTCCCAGGCATGGAAGACCTCTGGTTCAAGATTGACGAAGAAAGTGAACAAGCCTTCAAGAAGATGTTTGTTCGCTACAAGAAAGAAATTGTCCACCTTGGTTTGGAAGACAACGACTTTGACAACGACATCAACCCACTTGAAACAACAGGTGCTTACTTGTCTCCAAAAGAGTTCAAAGAAGCCCTTCTTGACGAAGATACCGTTGTCCTTGACACACGTAACGATTACGAGTACGACCTAGGACACTTCCGTGGGGCTATCCGCCCAGACATCCGCAACTTCCGTGAGTTGCCACAATGGGTCCGTGACAACAAGGAAAAATTCATGGACAAGCGTGTTGTGGTTTACTGTACAGGTGGCGTTCGCTGTGAGAAATTCTCAGGCTGGATGGTTCGTGAAGGCTACAAAGATGTTGGTCAATTGCACGGAGGAATCGCAACTTATGGTAAAGACCCAGAAGTCCAAGGTGAGCTTTGGGATGGGAAAATGTACGTCTTTGACGAGCGTATTGCCGTTGATGTTAACCATGTTAACCCAACCATCGTAGGGAAAGACTGGTTTGATGGAACACCATGTGAACGCTATGTCAACTGTGGAAATCCCTTCTGTAACCGTCGTATCCTAACATCAGAAGAAAATGAAGACAAGTATCTCCGTGGATGCTCATACGAGTGTCGTGTTCACCCTCGCAACCGCTATGTTTCAGAAAATGAATTGACACAAGCAGAAGTAATCGAGCGCTTAGCTGCTATCGGTGAAAGCTTGGATCAAGTCGCTACAGTATAAAGCAAACAGCCCTTAGGGGCTGTTTTTCTATGCTTTTTATCTAAAAATCTAAAATTTGTTTCTGTATCTTTCAGGAAAATAGGTTATACTATATGTAAACGATTTCAAAGGAGGCCAGTTATGGCGAAAACATTTTTTATCCCAAATAAAGAAAGCATCCTCGGACAACAGGAGATCTTGACTGCCAAGTCTATCTTGGCCTTGGTGGAGGGCTTGGAGTCACACAGTTATGATTCAGTCTATCTCCGTCAGCCGCTTAATCGTCTCGAGTATATCGAGTGTGGGATTGTAGGTCAGTCACAATTTCTCTTCAAGGTGAACTATGCGGATAGTCGAAAAGGCTATCAAGTGGTGATTCCAGACTTCCTTACCAGAGCGGACTGGGAGATTGTAGAAGCTCTCCTCCAAGCCCTATCGAGCAAGTTGGGGCAAGTGGTAGAAGGGCTAGAAGGATTTGACTTTGAAGCTTATTTCCGACAAACAGTCAAGCATTATCTAGCGGATAAAGCGGCTCGTCTAGTATACTGCCAAGGTCTCTTGTCCCCTATCTATCTCAACAAGGAATACCTCGAGAGCTTTTTGGCTGAGGATGGATTGGCACGTTTTGAAGAGTTGGTCAAGAAGGTTCAAGGCTCTGATGCCTACCTTGCCAGTGTGAAATTTTACCCAGACGCCCAAGGAAAGGTGCACGGTATCTACCACCTAGCCCAGGGAGTCAAGACGATTTTGCCAAAGGAACCCTTTGTACCAGCTCCTTATACCGAGCAGTTGGCAGGCAAGAATCTTGTTTGGGAGATTGACCTAGTGACGATTTCTGGTGATGGCTCAAAAGCAGAAGACTATGAAGCCATCGCCCGATTGGATTATGAAAAATTTCTAGAGTCACTACCAGAAGCATTTTACCACCAATTAGATGCCAATCAATTGGAAGTACAAGCCATTTTGGGAAAAGACTTTGAAGAATTGGCAAGCATCGAGTAGGCCTTGTTTAAAAAATAGTTAGTATAAAAAATCCCTGTCATTGGTCAATGGCAGGGATTTTGGTTAAAAGAAGGTCAGGATGCGAAGGTAGTCTACTGTCAGCGCGAGCTCTGCAATGAAGAAGGGCAAGAGAATAGCGCCATCAAGTAAGACAGCTAGCAAGAATCGATAAAATGGGTCGAGGCTACTGGTCTTACTTGGCTTGCTAATCACAAAGAGATTTCCAAGGGCAAAGATGGCCATGCTTAGAAGAGTGAGGATACCAGCAAATCGTAAGCCACCAAAGAGTGCAAAGAAACTTGCTAGAGATGTTAAGACAAGCGGGATAGCAAAGAGTCGGCTGTAACGATCGCAAGCTTCTTGGAATGTGAAGTCACTCTCCTGATCCAGCACACGTCGGACAGTAAAGCCTCCCAAAATGATGGAAAAGTAAAATAGAGCGCTAGCGACCAAGATAGAAAGGCCAGCAAAGAGATCCAAAGGTGGGAGCTGGTTAGGAGAACTATTAGCAATAGAAATCATATAGCCATAGTAGAGGTGCTTGATATGATAGATACTAAAGAAAAGGTTAATCGAAGACAGCAAAGTGAGCAGGGCAAAGACACTGTAACGATGCTTTTGGTCCGTGGTCTTGCTGGTAGTTGGTTCTTGGATAGCATCCAGTAGCCAAGACCAAAATAGTGCGATTTCTTCTTTGAATCTGGCTGTTTTACGAGGGTCAATATCTGGGATATAGGGGCTTTCTAAAGCCTTGCTGAGAATACTTTTCTCTTTTACAGAGTTTTCTTGCTTGTGTTTCTCTTCAGCTTTCCCTTCTCCCTCTTCCTCGGTTTGGGTTTCCTCAGTCATTTCGGGAGCTTTCTCCTCGTGGGTTTCCATCTCTTTAGGTGAGACAGAAGTTTCTTCGCTTACTTGTGGTTCAGTTTCCACAGTTTCTGAAGTCTCTGGCTCGTCGGGTTGGACTTCTGATTTCGTCTGAGGTGATTTCTTCTCAAGATCGGCACTTTCAAACCATTCTTGTGTCATGGTGGAACCTCCTTTTTTATGGTCGTTTTCTATCTTTAGACTAGCAGATGAAAGCGTTTTTGTCAATGGTTGCTAGGTGGAGCAGAGTATTCTTCTTCCTTGGGTAGGTAGATATCCTGATTGGCTTTTGCAATGAGTAGATCTTTGATATCTGCTTTTTCAGTTTTATAAGGGTTGGCAAGTTGATTCTCTTTTTGTCCACGATGTTCTTCTTTGGGTTTATGATAGATACCACCATGCTGAGAAGAAAGATCTAGATTGATACGGTCAGTATCTTTCTGGGAGAGAATGAGGTTTAGAGTGGAATGGGCCTCTAGCTCAACCTTGCCGTGGACCTTGATATTCTCAGCATAGATGTGTTCCCTTTCCGTCTTGACCTGGCTATCTGTAAATTCGGTATCAAAGATATTGATGATATGAGGTGTCGTTAGTGTACTATTCTTGATAGAGCTTTCTGTTATTCTTAAGAGATAGCCTTTTGTTTTGATTGTCGCATTTTCAAGATTGGCTTGACGAATATTGGTTTGTCCACGATTGGCTGAGACGGTGATAGCTTGCAGCCTTCTTCCTTTAGGGAGGGAGAGAATGACTTCGTCAAAACGGTTAGAATAACTGCTGGCAATACGAAGTAGGCCTTCGATTCCTGAACCGAGAAAACGATGTTGGGAGGCTTGTTTGTCAGTGACGCTCAGTGTTTTGTCACTCATGCCAGTAGTCAAATCGTGACGACCAGACACGGAAGGATGATAGGTGATGTGGATCTTGTCATCTACAGACTCTGTGATGGTTAGGCTATGTTCCTCAAGAGCTAAATCAAGTTTTTCCACTTCATTTCCAAAGGTCACTTCTTCGATACGATTGTCATAGACGGGGTCTTTTGACATGGCAAGTAAACTTTGAATACCATTGGACTGCGCGCCTACAATGATCATGATAAAACCGAGGATTGTAGAAACCACACCAAAAATGAGAAATCCTTTTGTCAATTTACGCATGTCTATCACCTCTCTTTCCTTTTTTAAGAATCCATTGCACCAAGCGGACGATTAGGAGGCCAAAGAAACGAGCTACATAGGAGATGCCTAGTAGAACAAGAGAAGAAGCACCAATGGAAAGCAAACCAGCCCCAAAAATCAAGATAAAGGCAGATTTGGCTTCGACTAGGACGCTAAAGCTCTCTACGATAAAAAGTCCACCTAGCATTATACCCGTTACAGAGACGGTAAAGAATGCTAAAATGACGGAGACGGCTGCGATAATAATACCGATGATGGCCATGAGGATGCCGATTCCGACCGGAATTCCGATAGGAGCTACTAGCAGGGCCAGGAGGGCAATGTGTAGCAGTTGGCGGTCATTCTTTTGAGCAGGGGCTTCATTGACTTTTTTATCGAGAAGATCAGAGAGGACATCATGGGCAGCTTCTTTTGGTGTTCCCAGACTGGCAATGAGTTCCTCTTCGCCCTCTGAACCCGCATCGTCAAATAGTTCCTTAAAGTAGTCCATAGCTTCGATGCGGTCAGCTTCAGGCAGTTTATTGAGATAGGTTTCTAACTGAGTCAGATAGTCAGTTCTTGTCATGGCGGATACTCCCTTCTATGATGCCGTTGACGGTGTCGGTATAGAGCGTCCACTCTTCCTTTAGAGTAACGAGCTGCTCTACGCCCCGATTGGTCAAGGAGTAGTATTTGCGCATACGCCCCTGAAACTCTCTAGAGTAGGTGGTGAGAAAGCCACTGGCTTCCAATTTTTTGAGAATGGGATAGAGCGTAGATTCTTTGATATTGGCGATGAGTTTAATGGTTTGGCTAATCTCATAACCATAAGAATCCCCCTGCTCCAGTACAGCCAAGATGAGAAATTCGATCAAGGCAGAGGATGTTGGGAAGTACATGGGAAACCTCCTTTATATTATATAAAAATTTTATATATACTCTTTTCAAATATATTGTATCTCAAGTTGAAAGCCCTGTCAAGAAATATGTGTAAAAATTTTACATATAAAAAAACTCCTAGTAAAAACTAGAAGTTTAGAGGATTTTTTCAGCCCGATCTACCATAAAGAGTGAGACAGTCATGATGATGTCAACGACAAGTAGAGCAAGGACAGCCGGAATCCAAGATTGGAAAAGTTCAAAACTGTAACCAAACAAGGCAGGTCCAAAAGCAGCTAAGATGTAGCCCCCTGTTTGCGCTAGTCCTGATAGCTGAGCTGTCTTTTCAGGAGAACTGGTTTTAAGAGAAAAGCAAACCATGAGGTAGGGGAAGAGGGCACTGCAGGCCGTTCCAATCAAGAGATGGACGACTAACCAGTAGAGGAAATTATTGGCTGGATACAAGAGCATGGCAATTCCCATCATACCAGCGATAGAGATAGTTGCCAGCATGATTCGACGATGACCATCTGACAGACGAGTCGTTAGACTTGGAACAGTCATTGAAAAAGGAATGCTGATCAGTGAGAAAATAGAAGCGAGGAGAGCCGCATCACTATTAGAAATACCAGCACTAACAGCCATAGTTGGCAACCATGTCATGCTTGTATAAAAGAGCAAGGACTGAAGTCCGCCAAAGATAATGATAGCCCAGACATCTTTACTTTTTAGAATATTCTCTTTGACTTGCTTTTCTTTTTGGCTTTCTAGGTGGTGGTTGTGGCGATGATTGGGCAACCAGACTAGCAGAGTGACCAGACAGAGAAAGCTGAGAACGAGGATGAGTCCCTTCCAAGAACTAGCTTGGGTGATAGGGACAGAAAGATAAGAAGCGATGGCCGTTGAAACACCCATGGCAGTGACATAGAGAGTTGTTAGGAAACTAATCTTTTGAGGCTGATTTGCCTGAATCATACTAGGTAGAAGAACATTAAAAATAGCAATGCTCGCTCCGACAATCAAGGTCCCTAGATAGAGAAGGGGAAGGTTGAAGATACGAATGACAGAGCCAATAGTTAAGAGAAAGAGACAGTAAGTAAAGAGATGTTCTAGTCCGATTTTTTGTGCCAAGCGACTCGCAAAAGCCGAAAAAAGAGCAAACATCAAGAGAGGGAGACTGGTTAAAATCCCAAGAGAGCTAACCTCCACTCCTAGTCCCTGAGCGATATCTCCTAAAATGGTTGGAAGAGCAGTAAAAGGAGAGCGTAAAACAGTCCCGATTAAGACAATTCCAAGAACAAAAAAGAGTGATTGTTTTTTCATGAAAACCTCGATAAGATGATTTTAATAACAGCTTATTTTAAGGTTTTTTCTATATAATGTCAAGTAGAGAATGGGAGGAAAGCTGGAAAGATTTAACTGAAAATATACAGAAAGGAGACAGCTTTCTTTACTAGAATTTTCCTTGATTTGATATAAAAATAGGAAACTAGGGAATTTTGTGATAAAATAGTGGAAGGAAATCTATATATTGGAGAAAAACTGTGTCTGAAAAGCAAAAAATCAGCGTCTTGATGTCGGTCTATGTAAAGGAAAATCCGACATTTTTGAGAGATGCCATCAAAAGTGTTCAAAACCAGACCTTAAAACCGAGTGAGCTTGTTCTCGTAGAGGATGGACCTCTCACACCAGAACTCTATCAGGTGCTAGATGAAGTGGAAGCTCAGTCAGACATTCCAGTTAAACGGTGCCCCTTAGAACAAAACCAAGGTTTAGGCTTGGCTCTTCGATACGGTGTTTTACAGTGCCAGTATGACATTATTGCCCGCATGGATACGGATGATTTAGCCGTTCCGGATCGTTTTGAGAAACAGCTTCAGCTAATGGAGAAAGAAGATCTTGATCTCTTAGGTGGGCATATCGCAGAGTTCATTGACAATCCAGATGAGATTGTGTCTTATCGTCGTGTTCCAACCCAGCATGCAGACATTGTGGCTTATCAGAGAATGAGAAGCGCCTTTAACCATATGACAGTCATGTTCAAAAAGGACATGGTCCTCAAGGCGGGCAACTACGAAGATGGCCTTTACATGGAGGATGACCTCCTTTGGCTCAATATGATTGCTGCAGGTGCCAAGACTGGGAACCTAGATCAAATCTTGTGTAAGGTTCGTGTCGGTGCAGGGATGTTTGAGCGTCGAGGTGGCTTGCGTTACCTTAAACTCTATCGTCAAGCTCGCCAACGGATGCTTGAGCGAGGGCAAATTTCTTACATGGAATATGCTAAAAGTGTAGCCATTCAGGCAATTGTTGCACTTTGTCCAGGCTTTGTACGTCAGTTTATCTTCGTCAAACTTTTAAGAAAGAGAAAGTAAGCCCCGATAGACTGAATGATTCAGGTTATCATAACAACAGTATCATCTGACTCTTTTAAGGGGGAGTAAATTCCTATGAATAAAAAACTAACAGATTATGTGATTGATCTGGTTGAAATTTTAAATAAACAGCAAAAACAAGTGTTTTGGGGGATATTCGATATTCTGAGTATGGTGGTTTCTATCATCGTATCTTATATCTTGTTTTATGGCCTTATAAATCCTGCGCCTGTGGATTACGTGATCTACACTCTTTTAGCCTTCCTCCTCTATCAAATCATGATTGCGTTTTGGGGGCTAAATGCTAGTATTAGTCGTTATAGCAAGATTACGGATTTCATGAAAATCTTTTTCGGAGTGATGCTCAGCAGTGTTCTTTCTTATGGAATCTGCTATGCCTTCCTTCCATTGTTTTCTATCCGTTTCATCGTGCTCTTCATTTTGTTGAGTACCTTCCTCATCTTGCTTCCTCGTATCACTTGGCAGCTGATTTATTCTAAGCGCAAGCAAGGTAGTGGAGATGGAGAGCATCGCCGTACCTTCTTGATCGGTGCTGGTGATGGTGGCGCCCTCTTTATGAACAGCTACCAACATCCAACTAGCGACCTTGAGCTAGTGGGGATTTTGGATAACGATGAAAAGAAAAAGGGACAAAAACTAGGTGGAATCCCAGTTTTGGGCTCCTATGACAATCTGCCTGAATTGGCTAAACGTCACCAAATCGAGCGTGTCATTGTAGCGATCCCTTCGCTAGACCCTTCAGAGTACGAACGCATCTTGCAGATGTGTAATAAACTAGGCGTCAAATGTTACAAGATGCCTAAGGTTGAGACAGTCGTTCAAGGACTCCATCAATCAGGTAGTGGCTTCCAGAAAATTGATATCACAGACCTTTTGGGCCGTCAGGAAATTCGTCTCGACGAATCGCGCCTGGGTACTGAGATTACAGGCAAGACCATCCTGGTGACAGGAGCTGGTGGTTCGATTGGTTCAGAGATTTGTCGTCAGGTTAGCCGCTTCAATCCAGAACGTATCATCTTGCTTGGGCATGGCGAAAATTCAATCTATCTCGTTTATCATGAATTGATCCGTACATTCCAAGGGATTGATTATGTTCCTGTTATTGCAGATATTCAGGACTATGACCGTCTCTTGCAGGTGTTTGAGCAGTATAAACCAGCCATCGTCTATCATGCTGCCGCTCACAAACACGTTCCGATGATGGAACGCAATCCAAAAGAAGCCTTCAAAAACAATATCCTCGGTACCTACAACGTTGCCAAGGCTGTGGATGTAGCCAAGGTGCCTAAGATGGTCATGATTTCGACAGACAAGGCGGTCAATCCACCCAATGTTATGGGGGCAACCAAGCGCGTGGCAGAGTTGATTGTCACTGGCTTTAACCAACGTAGCAAATCAACCTACTGTGCAGTCCGTTTTGGAAATGTTCTGGGTAGTCGTGGTAGCGTGATTCCTGTCTTTGAACGTCAGATTGCTGAAGGCGGTCCTGTAACGGTGACAGACTTCCGTATGACACGTTACTTCATGACCATTCCAGAGGCTAGCCGTCTAGTAATCCATGCTGGCGCTTATGCCAAGGACGGAGAAGTCTTTATCCTCGATATGGGCAAACCAGTCAAGATTTATGACTTGGCTAAGAAAATGGTCCTTCTAAGTGGGCACACGGAAAGTGAAATTCCAATCGTTGAGGTCGGTATTCGACCAGGTGAAAAACTCTATGAAGAACTCTTGGTTTCGACCGAATTGGTTGATAACCAAGTCATGGACAAGATTTTCGTTGGTAAGGTAAATGTCATGCCGCTAGAAGCGATTGATCAAAAGATTGAAGAGTTCCGTTCACTCAGCGGAGATGAGCTCAAAGAAGCGATTATTTCCTTTGCGAATGAGACAACTCATGCTGAGTAAGAGTGTCCAACTACCTTCATAATGAAACAACTATCGCCAGTTTTCTGAGAGAATCAGAAAGCTGGTTTTTATAAATAGAGAGTAGAGAACATCGGATCTTTCAAAGGTTTAATAAGCGCAACTATTCAAGGGAAGATGTTATGTGATCTATCAGGAGAGTGATTTCAGACAATCTAAAAACTACCTCTATTTTAAGCTGGTAACATAACTTTGCGAAATAAGTATTAAAGTCAAAAGGAGATTTTTGTATGCTGAGTGCTATTAGGAGTTTTTTCAAAGGCTATGCAAATTTTTCTGGTCGTTCCACACGTCCAGAATTTTGGTGGGTTTGGCTACTAAATATGGTGATTTTCTTGCCCGCCTACTACTCACTTTTTACTGGAGTAGAATCTGATAAAGCCATCAGGAATATTGCGGTCTTCAGTATGTGTATTATTTTGTTTATAATAGAGTTTGTTCCTCTACTAGCACTGATAGTACGTCGCTTACGAGATGTGGGTATCCATTGGGCCTATATTTTTATTGTATTTGTTCCTTTGGGTGCAATAACACTGCTCGTTATGCTCGCTATGCCAAGTCAACGATTTGGAGAAAAAGTGATAGAGAATAGTGAAACAAATAAAGAGAACACTGAAGACTCTCAGTTTGAAGAAATGGTACGAAAATATTAAGATATTTCTACTCTATTTTAAAGCGGCTGAGTCGCTTCGCTGCTTACGAGACGCTGGTTTCCACTGGGCCTTTATCTTCATTGCTTTGGTTCCTCTCGTTGGACCGATTGCTCTTATTGTCATGCTTGCTTGGCCAAGTAAGAAGGATGAAGATACAGATACTGAAGAACAGGATCAAATTACTGCTTAAGCATGGAGTTGATTCCTTCTGATAGTAACAACATATAAAAAATACTCCTCAACCTAGTTCACTAGTGTTAGGAGTATTTTTGTATGGTTAGAGCTGGCTAATGATATCATCAATGGTATGGGCAATCCAGTCAGGCTGATAGCTGAGTAAATCAGCCTCTTCTCCAAATCCCCAAGTAACAGCAAACTTTTTAATGCCAGTTTCTTGGGCTCCAATCATATCAAACTTGGTATCCCCAATGATGAGGACTTGGTCTGCATGGAGTTGATGCGTTTGCAAGGCGTAACGGATGACATCTGCCTTATGTGGCGTTTCAGGACTAGAGCCGTAAATGCCATCAAAGAAATGATGGATTCCCAGATTTTTAGTCATATCATGAGCAGTAGGAGTATTCTTTGTTGTAGTGATGTATAGAGGGTAGTTTTGCGAAAGCTCTTGAAGCAATTCTGTTATTCGGGGGAAGAGTTGGGCTTCGTGGATTCCTTTTTCCTTGTAGTAAGAGCGGTATATCTGCACAGCTTCTGAGATTTGTTCCTTGGGAAGACACGTTGCAAAGCTACTTTCAAGTGGCGGGCCCATGAAACCACGAATGGTTTTGGCATCAGGGCTTGGAACTCCTAGCTCTTTAAAGGTATGGGTAAAGGCATTGTGGATCCCGAGGGAACTGTCAACCAGGGTTCCGTCTAGATCAAAAAAGATTGCTGAGATAGAGGGCATAGTTTCTCCTAATAGATATAGATAAGCTTATTCTCCGAAGATTTCTTTTTGTAGGCGACGACCAGTAGGTGTAGCGGCAAGTCCACCCTCAGCTGTTTCACGAAAGGCAGTTGGGAGGCTGGATCCGACTTGGTACATGGCATCGATGACTTCGTCAACAGGGATCTTAGACTCGATACCTGCCAAGGCCATATCAGCCGCGATAAAGGCAAAGCTAGCCCCCATGGCATTGCGCTTAACACAGGGAACTTCGACCAAACCAGCGACGGGATCGCAGATAAGGCCTAGCATATTTTTAATGACAAAGGCAATGGCTTGGCTAGCCTGATAGGGCGTTCCACCTGCAGCCAAGGTCAAGGCTGCAGCACTCATGGCAGAGGCAGAGCCGACTTCGGCCTGACAGCCACCTTCAGCACCTGAGATAGAAGCATTGTTTGCGATGACTAGTCCAAAGGCACCAGCAGCAAAGAGGAAATCTAGCTGTTCTTCGTGGGTAAGGTCTAATTTTTGGATAGCAGCAGTGAGAACGGCTGGCAGACAGCCGGCACTTCCTGCGGTTGGAGTGGCGCAGACCAAGCCCATCTTCGCATTGTGTTCATTGACCGCTATGGCATTTCGGGCTGCTGATAGGATGGTAAAGTCAGATAAGGCCTTGCCACTTTTGAGATGTCGGTCTAGTTTGGCCGCGTCTCCACCCGTTAAGCCACTACGAGATTTGTTTTCACTGAGGCCGAGCTCGACAGAGGCTTTCATGACTTCTAGATTGCGTTCCATGAGGAGGAGAACTTCTGGCCGTTCCCGACCAGTTAGTTGATATTCTGTCGCAATCATGAGTTCGGCGACATTTCCTTGGAAGTCTAGATCCGCTTGCTCGACCAATTCTTTGATAGAATAAAACATGTTTCCTCCTACTTAAAGAAATTGACATTGTGGAGATGAGGAATTTTTCGGATTTCTTCAATCGCCTCTTCGCAACTTCGACTATCAACTTCGATAATCATGATGGCTTTTTCTCCAGCTTTTTCCCGAGTCACATTCATCTGAGCGATATTGATATCAAAACGAGAGAGGGCTTCAGTAACATGGGCAATCATACCCGGAACATCTTGATGCACGATGATAATGGTTGGTGTGTTCATGTTGAGAGAGACAGCAAAGCCGTTAAGCTCCGTAACTTGGATATTTCCCCCACCGATGGAAATTCCTGTCACACTGATGGACTTGTGTTCATTTTTCACAGTAATTTTAGTGGTATTAGGATGAGGAGCGTTGCTATCTTTCTGAATGGTCCAGACAATCTTAATACCACGTTTATGGGCAATCTCTAGGCTATTTGGAATGTCGGGATCGTCCGTATCCATACCTAATATACCAGCGACGAGAGCAAGGTCAGTTCCATGACCACGGTAGGTCTTGGCAAATGAGTTAAATAATTGGAATTCGACTTCTGTCGGCGTATCATCAAAGATGGAAGAGACGATTTTCCCGATGCGAACAGCTCCAGCAGTATGGCTACTTGATGGCCCAATCATAACTGGTCCGATAATGTCAAAGACAGATTGAAAACGAAGTGAGTGCATCTGTTTCCCCTTACAAAGATTCTTATATCTATTATATCAAAGAATGGACCTCTGCGCTTATTTCCCTTATCAAAAGCTTAAAATGATTAAAGATAGTATAAAATAAGGTCTTTTGTGACAAAAACCTCCTTAAAACGGTAAATATAAAACATTTTTGTAATATTTCTACATAAAACCGTTAAACAACGGTAACATTTAAAAGGTATCATAGATATATCCAATGGAAGGAGAATTTTTAGATATGACATTAACAACTAAAAAAATCAAAACAACTATCGCAGGAGTAGCAGCTTTGCTTGCTTTCTTTGCTCCATCACTTGCATCTGCCCAAGAAACTGTAACTTACACAGTTAAATCAGGTGATACTCTTTCAGAAATCGCTGAGAAGTACAACACAACTGTTGAAAAATTGGCAGCAAAAAACAACATCAAAGATATTCACCTTATCTATGTTGACCAAGTTTTGGTTATCGAAGGAACAGCTTCAACTGTAGCTACAGCAGCAACAACGGAAGAAACAGCTCCAGTAGCTACAGAAACAGTTGAAGAAGCTCCAGCAGCAACAACAACCTATGAGGCCCCAGCTGCACCTGCAACTCCAGCAGCTCCAGCAGCAGAAAGCAACACTGCAGCAGCTTCTACTGTAAGTGGTTCTGAAGCAGAAGCCAAAGAATGGATCGCTCAAAAAGAATCAGGCGGTAGCTACACTGCTACAAACGGACGTTACATCGGACGTTACCAATTGACAGATTCATACTTGAACGGTGACTACTCAGCTGAAAACCAAGAACGTGTAGCAGATGCCTACGTTGCAGGACGTTACGGTTCATGGACAGCTGCCAAGAACTTCTGGCTTAACAACGGTTGGTATTAAGAATACAAGAGTCCTTTAGGGCTCTTTTTTGTTTCCCTATAACAAAAAGTGTAATGATCTTCTCAGTAATGCTCTGTTTGTATAATTTCGACTAAATTCTTCAAATTGTTTTAAAACTCAAATGGTATAAATAAGCTTATTATATGTAAAAATATATCATATAATAAGCTTTTTCTTGATTTAAATGAAATAAAATACAGTTTTTCCTTGACAAACGAGAATGATAAGAGTATTATTTATACAATAATAAAGTATAAAAATAAAAGGAGGCTCTTCTATGAATAAAGTGAAGAAGGTGTTGATGACGATGTTTGGTTTGCTTATGTTTCCCTTATTATTTGCTTGTAGTAACACTCAATCCCAAGGTGTTGAAGCCATTAAGGCTAAAGGAAAATTGGTGGTGGCCCTAAATCCAGAGTTTGCTCCATTTGAATACCAGAAATTGGTCGATGGGAAAAATCAGATTGTAGGTTCAGATGTTGAACTAGCCAAAGCCATCGCAAAGGAACTGGGTGTAGAAGTGGAGTTCTCTCCAATGAGTTTTGACAATGTACTAGCTAGTCTTGATTCAGGAAAGGCCGATCTTGCCATATCAGGTGTTTCTAAAACGGAAGAGAGAAGTCAAGTTTACGATTTTTCAATTCCCTACTACACTTCGAAAAATAAGGTTATCGTAAGAAAATCTGAATTAACGAATTACCAATCAGTCAAGGATTTGGCTCAGAAAAAGGTTGGAGCGCAGAAAGGTTCTATCCAGGAAACTCTGGCCAAAGAAACCTTGCAGAATTCTTCTCTCGTTTCACTTCCTAAAAATGGAAATTTGATAACAGATTTGAAATCAGGGCAACTGGATGCGGTTATCTTTGAGGAACCAGTGGCGAAAGGATTTGTTGAGAATAATTCAGACCTAGCCATCGCTGAGTTTGATTTTGACAATGACAAAGAAGATTCCTACGCTGTTGCGATGAAAAAAGACAGTAAAGAATTAAAAGAGGCGGTTGACAAAACCATCCAGAAGTTGAAGGATTCTGGGGAGTTGGACAAATTGATTGACGATGCTTTTAAAGCCTCTATCGAAAAATAGAAAGAAGGAAGAGAAATGAGTAAGGAAAAAGTTATTTTAGCCTATTCAGGTGGATTGGATACATCGGTTGCTATTACATGGTTAAAAAAAGACTATGATGTGATCGCTGTTTGTATGGATGTGGGTGAAGGAAAAGACTTGGAGTTCATCCACGATAAAGCTCTCAAGGTTGGGGCTGTAGAGTCTTATGTCATTGATGTTAAGGAAGAATTTGCTAATGACTATGTTTTAGTGGCCCTTCAGGCTCATGCCTACTATGAACAAAAGTATCCCTTGGTATCTGCTCTGAGTCGCCCTCTTATTTCAAAAAAACTCGTTGAAATAGCTCATCAGACGGGGGCAACTACAATTGCCCATGGTTGTACAGGCAAGGGAAACGACCAAGTTCGATTTGAAGTCTCTATTGCAGCTTTGGATCCCAATCTAAAGGTAGTTGCGCCTGTTCGTGAGTGGAAATGGTCTCGTGAAGAAGAAATCCAATATGCCAAAGAAAACGGCGTCCCAGTTCCTGCTGACCTTGACAATCCTTACTCTGTCGACCAAAATCTATGGGGACGTGCAAATGAATGTGGTGTTTTGGAAAACCCTTGGAACCAAGCACCAGAAGAAGCGTTTGGAATCACATCTTCGCCAGAAGAGGCACCAGACAGTCCAGAATTTATTGACATTGAGTTTAGCTGTGGGGTGCCCATCTCCCTCAATGGGGAGAAGATGAAAGTGGCGGATTTGATTCAAAAGCTCAATGAAATTGCAGGCAAACACGGTGTTGGTCGTATTGACCATGTGGAAAATCGCCTAGTCGGTATTAAGTCAAGAGAGATTTATGAGTGCCCAGGTGCTGTGACTTTATTGGCCGCTCATAAGGAGATTGAAGACTTGACTCTTGTGAGAGAAGTGGCTCATTTTAAACCTATTATCGAAAATGAGTTGTCCAATCTCATCTATAATGCCTTGTGGTTTAGCCCAGCAACTCAGGCTTTGATTGCCTATATCAAGGAGACACAGAAAGTTGTCAATGGAACTGCAAAAGTTAAACTCTATAAGGGAAATGCCCAGGTGGTGGCTCGGAAATCACCAAATTCTCTTTACGATGAAAATTTGGCGACTTATACCAGTGCGGATACTTTTGACCAAGATGCGGCTGTTGGATTTATCAAGCTTTGGGGGCTTCCGACTAAGGTTTATTCAGAAGTTCAGAAAAATGTTGAGTAGTGACGCGATAGAAAGGGACGACAGGATATGTCGAAAAATACAAAATTATGGGGTGGTCGATTTGAAGGCACTGTGGAAGATTGGGTAGAACAGTTCGGTGCGAGTATTTCCTTTGACCACCAGCTGGCAAAATTTGATTTGATGGGTTCCCTAGCTCATGTTCAAATGCTAGGACAGACTGGCATTTTGAGCTTGGAAGAGGCAGAGCAGATCCAAGATGGTCTGCAAGCTTTGTTGCGAGATTTAGAGGCGGGAGAGCTTCATTTTGATATTGCAAATGAAGATATTCATATGAATATGGAAGTGTTGCTGACAGAGAAAATCGGTCCTCTGGCTGGGAAACTACACACGGCTCGTTCTCGGAATGACCAAGTCGCAACGGATATGCACTTATATCTAAAGGAGCAGCTTGGGCATGTTTTGGATAAGTTGGCGAATCTGAATAGTGTTTTGCTGGATTTGGCTGAAAAACATGTGGAAACCATCATGCCAGGCTATACTCATTTGCAGCACGCCCAACCGATTAGTTTTGCCCACCATCTCATGGCTTATTACAATATGTTTCAAAGGGACAGCGAGCGTTTTGCATTTAACCTGAAACATACGGACCTATCTCCACTGGGTGCGGCTGCTTTGGCGGGGACAACTTTTCCAATCGATCGTCAATTATCGAGTGATTTATTGGGTTTCCAACAGCCCTATACCAATTCCTTGGATGCCGTTAGTGACCGTGATTTTATCTTAGAATTCCTGTCAAATGCCAGCATTTTGATGATGCATATGAGCCGTTTTTGTGAGGAAATCATCAATTGGTGCAGTTTTGAGTATCAGTACATTAGCTTGTCTGATAGCTTTTCAACGGGTTCATCTATCATGCCCCAGAAGAAAAATCCTGATATGGCCGAATTGATTCGAGGGAAGACAGGAAGGGTTTACGGGCACTTACTTGGACTATTGACCGTCATGAAGTCTTTGCCTCTGGCCTATAATAAGGATTTGCAAGAGGACAAGGAAGGCATGTTTGATACAGTAGAAACGATTTTAAATTCTCTGGATGTGTTGGCAGGTATGCTATCGAGCATGCAGGTTAATAAAGCCAACATGCAGCAATCCACAGAGAATGATTTTTCGAATGCGACCGAACTGGCAGATTATTTGGCTGAGAAAGGACTCCCCTTTAGAGAAGCGCATGAAATAGTAGGGAAATTGGTTCTAGACTCTATCAAGCATAGTAAAAATATCCAAGATTGGGATTTGGAGGAGTTGCAAGCCTACCATCCCTTGATTGAAGAGGATATTTATATCTACTTGCGTCCAGAAACCGCTGTTCAGAGACGGAATTCCTTAGGAGGAACCGGCTTTGAGCAAGTGAAATACCAGATAGAACAAGCGAAGAAAGAACTTAAAGGTGAAAATTGATTCGTTTGCAAAGGAAGAAAGAGAGGTTGAGATGATTTATCAGCCTCTTTCTTGTCTTCTCTAACCAAGCGTGTTATAATGAATACTGCTCAAGCGACCTTCAATCGTGAAGCACACACGACCTTCAATCGTGAACTAGTCATTTCGTTTATCTTTTATTACGTCGTTAACTCGTCTTACCTAACTCGAGTTATGCCTGCGACTCGTTGCCTATCATATTTTCATTTTAAGATGATAGGCTAAAATGGTCTCCCAGACCATTTTACTCCTAAAAGCAAACGAAAAGACTATACTCGAAGAAATTCTATTGAAAGTCTTAGTAAATAGAATTTTGAGGGTATGAATAAACGAATAGATGGGAGACTTACCATGAGTGATAACTCTAAAACACGTGTTGTCGTGGGGATGAGTGGTGGTGTTGATTCGTCGGTGACGGCTCTCTTGCTCAAGGAGCAGGGCTACGATGTGATCGGTATCTTCATGAAGAACTGGGATGACACAGATGAAAACGGCGTCTGTACGGCGACTGAAGATTACAAGGATGTGGCTGCAGTGGCAGACCAGATCGGCATTCCCTACTACTCTGTCAATTTTGAAAAAGAGTATTGGGATCGCGTTTTTGAATATTTCCTAGCGGAATACCGTGCAGGGCGCACGCCAAATCCAGATGTTATGTGCAACAAGGAAATCAAGTTCAAGGCCTTTTTGGACTATGCCATGACCTTGGGTGCAGACTATGTAGCGACTGGGCACTATGCCCGAGTGGCGCGTGATGAGGATGGCATCGTTCACATGCTTCGTGGCGTGGACAATGGCAAGGACCAGACCTATTTCCTCAGTCAACTTTCGCAAGAACAACTCCAAAAAACCATGTTCCCATTGGGGCATTTGGAAAAGCCTGAAGTTCGCAAACTCGCAGAAGAAGCAGGACTTGCGACTGCTAAGAAGAAAGACTCGACAGGGATTTGCTTTATCGGAGAAAAGAACTTTAAAAACTTTCTCAGTAACTACCTACCAGCTCAGCCTGGTCGCATGATGGCTGTGGACGGTCGCGATATGGGCGAGCATGCAGGACTTATGTATTATACGATTGGTCAGCGTGGCGGACTCGGTATCGGTGGGCAACACGGCGGTGACAATGCTCCTTGGTTCGTTGTTGGAAAAGACCTAAGCAAGAACATCCTCTATGTCGGCCAAGGTTTCTATCATGATTCGCTTATGTCAACCAGCCTAGAAGCCAGTCAAGTCCACTTTACTCGTGACATGCCAGAGGAATTTACGCTAGAATGTACAGCTAAATTCCGCTACCGTCAGCCTGATTCTAAGGTGACAGTACATGTCAAAGGAGACAAGGCAGAGGTCATCTTTGCGGAACCGCAACGCGCCATCACACCAGGACAGGCAGTTGTCTTTTACGATGGCGAAGAGTGCCTAGGTGGTGGCCTGATTGACAATGCTTATCGAGATGGACAAGTTTGTCAGTACATTTAGATTGACAAATTTTCTCAATTTGCTACAATAATAAAAGCAATAGAAATGATGGTCAAAGCTCATGGATGTTGCAGGCTTTTTTGTCCTGCACTTCTTACGAGTTTTGACTGTTTTTGTGTCGTTTAAGGGAAAGGACAAAAATGACTCAACAAGACTTTCGGACAACAGTGGGAGACACGGTCTTTGGTGTTCGGGCGGCAGCCTTGATTCTCCAAAATGGCAAGCTCCTAGTTACCAAAGATAAGGGCAAGTATTACACTATTGGCGGTGCGATTCAAGTTAATGAAATCACGGAAGACGCGGTAGTTCGTGAAGTGAGGGAAGAATTAGGTGTCCGAGCTCAAGCTGGACAGCTAGCTTTTGTGGTTGAAAATCGTTTTGAACAAGACGGTGTTTCCTATCACAACATCGAGTTTCATTACCTGGTGAACTTGCTGGAGGACGCCCCATTGACCATGCAGGAAGACGAAAAAATGCAGCCTTGTGAGTGGATTGACTTGGATGAACTCCAGAATATCCAGCTAGTTCCAACCTTTTTAAAAACAGCCCTGCCAGATTGGGACGGCCAACTAAGACACATTCATCTTGAGGAATAGGAGAGAAAATGACTTATAATTTTACGGAAGAATACGATATTATTGTAATCGGTGCGGGACACGCTGGGGTGGAGGCATCTCTAGCTGCTAGCCGTATGGGCTGTAGGGTCTTGCTTGCGACCATCAACATTGAAATGCTGGCTTTCATGCCTTGTAACCCTTCTATCGGTGGTTCTGCCAAGGGGATTGTCGTGCGTGAAGTCGATGCCCTCGGTGGCGAGATGGCTAAAACCATTGACAAGACTTACATCCAGATGAAGATGCTCAACACTGGGAAGGGGCCAGCTGTCCGTGCCCTTCGTGCGCAAGCTGACAAAGAGCTTTACTCTAAGGAGATGCGCAAGACAGTTGAAAATCAAGAGAATCTCACCCTTCGTCAAACCATGATTGATGAGATTTTGGTCGAAGATGGAAAGGTTGTTGGTGTGCGTACAGCTACTCATCAAGAATATGCTGCTAAAGCTGTTATCGTGACGACAGGGACTGCACTCCGTGGGGAAATCATCATCGGAGACCTCAAGTATTCGTCAGGTCCTAACCACAGTCTGGCTTCGATTAACCTTGCTGACAATCTCAAGGAACTGGGACTCGAAATTGGTCGTTTCAAGACAGGAACCCCTCCACGTGTCAAGGCTTCCTCTATCAATTACGATGTGACAGAGATTCAGCCAGGAGATGAAGCGCCAAATCACTTCTCCTACACTTCACGTGATGAGGACTATGTCAAGGACCAGGTGCCATGCTGGTTGACCTACACCAACGGTACCAGTCATGAGATTATCCAAAACAACCTCCACCGTGCGCCTATGTTTACAGGTGTGGTCAAGGGAGTGGGACCTCGTTACTGTCCGTCAATTGAAGACAAGATTGTGCGCTTTGCAGACAAGGAACGTCACCAACTCTTCCTTGAGCCAGAAGGGCGCAATACAGAGGAAGTCTATGTCCAGGGTCTTTCAACCAGTCTACCTGAGGATGTCCAACGTGATTTGGTTCATTCCATCAAAGGTTTGGAAAATGCTGAAATGATGCGTACTGGTTATGCCATTGAGTACGACATGGTCTTGCCACACCAGTTGCGTGCGACTCTGGAAACCAAGAAAATCTCAGGACTCTTTACTGCTGGTCAGACAAATGGAACGTCAGGTTACGAAGAAGCTGCTGGCCAAGGGATTATCGCTGGTATCAATGCGGCTCTAAAAATACAAGGCAAACCTGAGTTGATTTTGAAGCGCAGCGACGGTTATATCGGAGTGATGATTGACGACTTGGTAACTAAGGGAACCATTGAACCTTACCGTCTCTTGACCAGTCGTGCAGAATACCGTCTCATCCTCCGTCATGACAATGCCGATATGCGTTTGACAGAGATGGGGCGCGAGATTGGCCTTGTGGACGATGAACGCTGGGCCCGCTTTGAGATTAAGAAAAATCAATTTGACAATGAGATGAAACGCCTAGACAGCATCAAACTCAAGCCAGTCAAGGAAACGAACGCTAAGGTTGAAGCGATGGGATTCAAGCCGCTGACAGATGCAGTGACAGCCAAGGAATTCCTTCGCCGTCCAGAAGTTTCTTACCAAGATGTGGTGGCCTTCATAGGGCCAGCTGCCGAGGACTTGGATGACAAGATTATCGAATTGATTGAAACAGAGATCAAGTACGAAGGCTATATTTCCAAAGCCATGGATCAGGTTGCCAAGATGAAACGCATGGAAGAAAAACGCATTCCAGCTAATATTGACTGGGATGATATTGACTCCATTGCAACAGAAGCCCGCCAGAAGTTCAAACTTATCAATCCAGAAACTATCGGCCAAGCCAGTCGTATTTCGGGAGTGAATCCAGCAGATATTTCTATTCTGATGGTGTATCTCGAAGGTAAAAATCGTAGTATTTCTAAAAATCAAGAAAAGAAAGCATAGAAAAAACAGCTCCGAAGACGGGGCTGTTTTGTTGATTTATTCTTCTTCATCTGGTGTGAGGATCATCGGGATGATGATTGGTTCACGTTCTGTATTTTCATAGAGGAAAGGACGAATGGCGTTGACAATAGCACCATTGATGGATTGTATGCTGGCGTCCTTATTTTTCAATGCGATACGAATAGCATTGAAGAGGATGCGCTGGCTTTGGCGAATCAAGTCTCCAGATTCTCTCATGTAGACAAAGCCTCGGCTGAGGATATCAGGACCAGACAAGATCATTTTAGACTTGAAGTCAACAGTTGCGACTGCTAGAACGACACCGTCTTCGGATAGATCACGACGATCTTTGAGGACAGCAGCGCCGATTTCACCGATACGATTTCCATCAACATAGATGTCTTGCGCGTTGAAATGGCCTGCGATACGGGCAGAGTTAGCAGTAAGGGCAAGCACATCACCATTGCTCATGATAAAGATATTGTCCTTCTCGACACCAGTATCCACCGCTAGTCCAGCATGGACTTTCTGCATACGGTATTCACCATGGACAGGCATGAAGTATTTGGGCTTGATCAAGCGGAGCATGAGTTTTTGCTCTTGCTGACCACCGTGTCCAGAGGTGTGGATATTGTTGATTTTACCGTGGATAACTTCAACACCAGCTTCTGAAATGATGTTAATCAGCTTGTTGACGCTAGTCGTATTTCCAGGGATTGGACTTGAAGAGAAGATAACGGTATCGCCGGGTTGGAGTTGCACCTGACGATGAGTTCCATTAGCGATACGAGAGAGGGCTGCCATCGGCTCCCCTTGACTACCTGTACAGAGAATCAGAACCTCGCCTGCAGGATAGTCTTTGATTTCATTTGGCTCGATAAAGGTTCCCTTAGGAGCTTTGATGTAGCCAAGCTCGATACCGTTGACAATGGCCTTTTCCATCGAACGTCCAAAGACCGCAATCTTGCGTCCAGTCTTAACAGCGGCATCCGTTGCTTGCTGGAGACGGAAGATATTTGAGGCAAAGGATGCAAAGATGATACGTCCTTCAATACCTTGAATGATCTTCATGATGGACTGACCAACGACTTTTTCAGAGTTGGTAAAGGTTGGCACTTCTGCATTTGTCGAGTCAGAGAGGAGGCAGAGCACACCCTCTTCACCAAGGGCTGCCATCCGGTGCAAGTCCGCTGGTTCACCAACTGGGGTGAAGTCGAACTTGAAGTCACCTGTACAGACGATTTTCCCTTGAGGGGTATGAATGACAATCCCTAAAGGCTCTGGAATGGAGTGAGTGGTTCTAAAGAAAGTTGCCTTGAGATTTTTAAAGGTCAACTCAGTGTTGTGATTGATTTCGTAAAGTTTGGCGTTGCGCAAGAGGCCGTGTTCTTCGAGTTTTCCACGGATCAAAGCCAAGGCAAGTGGCCCAGCGTAGATAGGGACATTTGCTTGCTTGAGCAGGAAGGGAATCCCACCGATGTGGTCCTCGTGTCCGTGTGTGATCAAGACAGCCTTGACGCGGTCGATATTGTCCACGATGTAAGAGTAGTCGGGGATAACGTAGTCGATACCCAGCAAGTCATCTTCTGGGAATTTAATCCCAGCATCGACGATGATAATTTCGTCTTGGTATTCAATTCCGTAAGTGTTTTTCCCGATTTCTCCCAGACCACCGATGGCAAAAACGCCGACTTCTTCAGGTTTAAGAGTGTAGGCCATATTAGAACTCCGTAATCTCGAAAGCGCCAGTTTCTTTTTCGTAATCTAGCAATTTGTCAGACAAGAGTTCGATAAATTCGATATTGTACTCTGGGCGATTTTCTTCGACAAGTTGGCGAGCAGCGATACGGCCCTCAAGTTCTGAGCTGGCATCGATGTCTAGGTAAAGTGAGCGTGTTGTTTCACGACGTGGGCTACGTTCTTTTGTTTCTTGATAAAAAACTTTGTAAATCATATAGTTCCTTTCTATTTACAGGTCAGCTTATTCCAAACTTTTAGTAGAGATTTGCTTGATTTCATTCCATTTTGTGTCTAGATTGACCTTGATTCGTTACAATTATTTCAATTATACCACAAAATGAAAAATTAGTAAAAGACGGAAATGGAGAAAGTCGGGAGGGGAAGAAGGAACAAAAAGACAGGTAGGATTTGGTCGGAGAGCACTTAGGTGTTATAATGAAAGGGGGAATCTAAAGAGATAGTAGATTTAAGGAAGAATACAGTTCTAGTTTCATTAATCGTTGGAGTGGATGGTTGGGACCGAATGATATCTTTGAAAAAAGAAAAAGCTCTTGAGAAATCTCGAGAGCAACCAAAAAGGCTGAGACAAAATTAAGGGATCTTTCTGAGCAAGCTCAAGGGGCAGCACCATTACCTAAAGTGATTGAATCACAACCTTTGAAAGACTTGTCACCAAGTCAGACCAAATCTCAACCTTACCCTATTTTATCATCTACTCAGCTAAGAAGTCAATCTATAAGTATAACGATGTAGACATAGCATGGAGTGGAGTGCTTACTGAACGGGCAAGGAAAAGCCCTTGATCAAAGCCAAGAGCCTACTAATAACATTGGGGGCGAACTAATCAATCGCAATTCCGGTTATTTAGAAGGCGAACCCTCAAGGACAGCACCACAGCCTGAAGAGCCAAAGGCTCAACCTGATTTTCCTACCAATGTTAAATTATATTTTAACATTGACAAGTCAGTAAAGTCAAGTTATCGGTTGCGTGGTGGCTACAAATACCCTGAAGATGCGGACATAAGGACTTTAAATAAGTATGCGGATGCTTTGCAACGGTCAGCACAACAATATTTAGATAGATTTGCCAATCAAAAAATCATCTACGCTTTTAACGAAGATAACCAACTGAACGCTCTGTCACCAGTCGCCCTACGTTATCCTCTCAATATTTGCAGTTTATCATCAATTACTGAGGGAATTAACTTTAAAAGCATCAAAAAGCTCCTGACCGAAGTCAAGAGCAGTCAAACACTGGGGGCGAATTGTTCAATCGCAATTTCAGTTCTTTAGAAACCAAAGTTTCAGGGATAGCACTGTAACCCGAGGAGTCAACGACTCAACCTGATTTTCCTACCAGTGTTGAATTACATTTTAACATTGATAGAACAACATTGTCAACAGTTTATATAAAAATAGGAATACCAAAAGGAGGATTAAGAATGTTTAGTTTGTTTGAATTTGCAGTAGGGGTTCGCCTCTTGATGTTTGTAGTCTTTGTAGCTTGTGTCTATGGGGGGAATGCCCTGTTTGTTCATCTGGAACACCGCAAAACAAAGTTCCTTTGGAAGCTTGCTTTTGTGACGCTCTATTCAATTTTTCTCCTCCTGGTTACTTATGTTGTCTGGCTCGTTTTCTACTTTGGTTTAAACGCTTAAAGTCAATTATTCATCTAGATATACAGAAAATCCACCCCGTCTTGATAGATGGGATGGACTTTTTTTATTTTTAGGTGCTATCTTTATTGTTATGACGATGATTTCTAACATCGAAAATCGAGTTAAAGCATATATGACTTATTTACATTTCTTACGAAGAACCTTTCAATTTCCTTGTTCACTTTTCCAGTCAAAAAAAACTACAACTTTTTTTAATTTTTTTGCAGAATTGCCTGTCTAAGTGGCAGGCCCTTTTGTTTCAAAATAAAGAAAATTCCCATGCGCTGGCTTTTGTAGTATAATAGTAAACAGACAAAAAGATAGGAATGTGTTATGAAAGTATTAGCTTTTGATACGTCCAGCAAGGCTCTTTCTCTCGCTATTTTAGAGGACAAGCAGGTTCTTGCCGAGACGACGATTAATATCAAGAAAAATCACAGTATTACCCTTATGCCTGCCATCGATTTTTTGATGGCAAGTCTGGACCTGACGCCCAAGGATTTGGATCGAATCGTGGTGGCTGAAGGACCAGGTAGCTACACAGGTTTGCGAATTGCGGTAGCAACTGCCAAGATCTTGGCTCATACCCTGAACATTGAGTTAGTTGGCATGTCTAGCCTCTTGGCTCTGGTGCCACGCCAACAAGAAGGCTTACTTGTTCCCTTGATGGATGCGCGTCGCAACAATGTTTATGCAGGATTTTATGAAAATGCCAAACCTGTCATGCCAGAAGCACACTTGTCCTTTGCGGAAGTGCTAGAAAAAGTCACGGATGCTGACCAGGTGACCTTTGTTGGAGAGGTTGGAACCTTTGTGGAGCAGATTCAAGAACGCTTGCCACAAGCTACCTACCAAGAAACCTTGCCAAATGCAGCTAATCTAGCTCTTTTGGCATGGGACAAGAAAGCAGACTCCTTGCACGATTTTGTGCCGAATTATCTCAAACGAGTTGAGGCTGAGGAAAACTGGCTCAAGAACCACACCGAGTCTGGCGAGTCCTACATTAAACGCCTATGATAGAAATCAAACGAATCCAACAGCGACCTGCCCTAGCGAAGGCAATTTACGCTGTCATGGTAGCTGTTTACCCAGTCAGTCCTTGGACGCTGGAACAAATTCAAGCAGACCTGTCCCAAGACCAGACTTGGTACGCTCTGGCTTATGATGGGACAGAAGTGATTGGCTTTCTAGCTGTGCAGGAGAATCTCTTTGAGGCAGAAGTCCTGCAAATCGCTGTCAAAGGAGCCTATCAGGGTCAGGGGATTGCGACAGCCTTGTTTGACTTTTTGCCTGCCGACAAAGAAATTTTCCTCGAAGTCAGAAAGTCAAACCAACGAGCGCAAGCATTTTACAAGAAAGAAAAGATGGCGATCATCGCTGAGCGAAAGGCTTACTATCATGACCCAGTCGAGGACGCCATCATCATGAAGAGAGAAATAGATGAAGGATAGATATATTTTAGCATTTGAGACATCCTGTGATGAGACCAGTGTCGCCGTACTGAAAAACGATGATGAGCTCTTGTCCAATGTCATTGCGAGTCAAATTGAGAGTCACAAACGTTTTGGGGGCGTAGTGCCAGAAGTAGCCAGCCGTCACCATGTCGAGGTTATTACAGCCTGCATCGAGGAGGCACTGGCAGAAGCAGGAATAACCGAAGAGGATGTAACAGCCGTTGCCGTTACTTATGGACCTGGATTGGTTGGGGCTTTGCTAGTTGGTTTGTCAGCTGCCAAGGCCTTTGCTTGGGCTCATGGACTTCCGCTGATCCCTGTGAATCACATGGCTGGTCACCTCATGGCGGCTCAGAGCGTTGAGCCTTTGGAGTTTCCCTTGCTAGCTCTCTTGGTTAGCGGTGGGCACACGGAGTTGGTCTATGTTTCTGAGGCTGGTGATTATAAGATTGTTGGGGAAACGCGGGACGATGCAGTTGGTGAGGCCTATGATAAGGTCGGCCGTGTCATGGGCTTGACCTATCCTGCAGGTCGCGAAATTGATGAGCTAGCTCATCAGGGGCAGGATCTTTATGACTTTCCTCGTGCCATGATTAAGGAGGACAATCTAGAGTTTTCATTCTCAGGTTTGAAGTCTGCCTTTATCAATCTTCACCACAATGCCGAGCAAAAGGGAGAAAGCTTGTCCAAGGAAGACCTGTCAGCATCTTTCCAAGCAGCAGTCATGGACATTCTTATGGCCAAAACCAAGAAGGCTTTGGAAAAATATCCTGTTAAAACCCTAGTCGTGGCCGGTGGCGTGGCAGCTAATAAAGGGCTCAGAGAACGCCTAGCTGCTGAAATCACAGATGTCAAGGTCATCATCCCACCCCTGCGCCTTTGTGGAGACAATGCAGGTATGATTGCTTATGCCAGCGTCAGCGAGTGGAATAAAGAAAACTTTGCAGGCTTGGATCTCAATGCCAAACCGAGTCTCGCCTTTGATACCATGGAATAGAGAGTTAGCCTAAGGTTGACTCTTTTATCTTGGACAAATCATAGCCTTTTTTTGTATAGTAGAAATATGAAATTTACAAAAATAATCAGTAGTCTGCTGGCTCTTGGAGTTTTACTCATGCTTTTATCAGCTTGCCAGAATATCAAAAAGACACAACTGGTCTTGTTTGAATCCCTTTCGTTCGGCATGTCTCCTAAATCTTTTGAAGAAGTATTGGGAAAGGCTAGCGAGGTGGAGGAGGAAACAGAAACGGCCTATCGCGATACCTGGCGTGCAGAAGACCCGTATTTCTATAAAACAGGTCGCCTTTTCTATCACTATGAGCAGATTACTTTGAAAGGCTATACTGGTCGAGCGACCTTTACATTTTCAAAATCGCATCACTTGGAAACAGTAGCGGCTTATTTTCCCGTTACCTCAAAAGCTGAGCAGCAAGCATTGCTCAATAACTTATCCCAGACTGTAAAAAAAGAGCTTGAAGAACTCCCAGATTACCAGTCCATGACAACTGAGACAGTAGGCATCTATGATGACGGTTATCGCTACAAGGTCAAGTTAAAAGGACAACAGTGGGAACTCTGGGTTGATGTCTATCCAACAGAAAATAAATATGCTACAGACACAGAAACCGATAAGTATACTATCCGAGTGGATCAATTTCTCATGTATCCATGATGCTTCCTCTTCAGCACTTTTTCTGGCAATAGGTTTCGAATCCGAAACTTTTTTCTCTTCTTTGAATATGTTATAATAGTCCGTGCTGTGGCTGTGATGATGAACAGCCTCAATTGGAGAGAATACGAGGAGAAGGATGAAAGAAAAAGGATTTTGGGAAGGTGCACAGGCGGCCATGCCGACTGCCCTTGGCTATGTCAGCATTGGTCTGGCTTGTGGGATTATTGGTGCGCCCTATGTGACACCTGTTGAGATGGGCTTGATGAGCCTATTTGTTTATGCTGGGAGCGCCCAGTTTGCCATGTTGGCACTGATTGCGGTCCAAGCGCCTGTGGCAGCCATTGCTATGACGGTCTTTTTGATCAACTTGCGACTCTTTTTGCTGAGCTTGCATGCATCGACCTATTTCCGTCATACTAGTCTCTGGCAAAATATCGGCATGTCCAGTCTCCTGACAGATGAGACCTATGGGGTTTTGATGGGAGAATTAGCCCATACAGACAAGGTCCATCCTATGTGGATGCACGGGAACAATCTCAATAGTTATGTAGCCTGGTTTATTGGGACAGTTGCGGGGACAGCTTTAGGTGGCCTTCTTCCAAATCCTGAAGTCTTTGGCTTGGACTTTGCCCTTGTCGGAATGTTTATCGGGATTTTTACTTCGCAATTTCAGATTATGCAAAGACGGGTTCCTGTACGGAATCTGCTGTGGATCCTAGCCGTTGTTGCGGTATCCTTCTTTTTGCTCTTGACAGTAGTGTCTCAGTCGCTAGCTGTTTTGTTTGCGACCTTGCTAGGTTGTACTATGGGGGTGGTCTTAGATGGTCAGTAAATATCTTTTGTTAGCCGTTATCTTTTCAGGCCTAGTGACTTGGATTCCCCGTATGATTCCCTTCATATTGGTTAAGTACAAGGGATTGCCAGCTATCGTCGAGCGTTTTTTGAAGTTTTTGCCTGTTTCCATTATCTTTGCCTTGATCCTTTCAAGCGTAGTGACTGGCAAGGTTGGGAGTCTTCCTCAAATCAAATGGTTGGACTTTTTAGCAGTCTTTCCAACGGCTTGGGTAGCCTTTCGCTACCGCAATCTAGTGGGTACGGTACTTTTTGGAGTAGTCTTGATTGCAGTCTTGCGCCTGGTCTTTTAGTCAGCCATAAAAAAAACCTATCACCGAGATAGATATCATATAATGGCGAAAAAAAATATTTTCTGTTAAGATAGTAAAGTATTCTATTTTGGAGGAAATGACATGAAAAAAATCGTCAAATATTCATCTCTTGCTGCTCTAGGACTTGTTGCCGCAGGTGTACTAGCAGCTTGCTCAGGTGGAGATAAGAAAGATACTGCAACTAGCGAAGCAGCATCTGGTAAGAAAGAAATTATCGTTGCAACCAATGCTTCACCAAAACCATTTAACTACGAAGAAAATGGCGAGTTGACTGGTTATGAGATTGAAGTAGTCCGTGCTATCTTTAAAGACTCTGACAAATACGATGTCAAGTTTGAAAAGACAGAGTGGTCAGGTGTCTTTGCAGGTCTTGATAGCGACCGTTATCAAATGGCTGTAAACAATATCAGCTATACCAAAGAACGTGCTGAAAAGTACCTTTATGCAGCGCCAACTGCTAAAAACCCTAACGTTCTCGTTGTGAAGAAAGACGACAACAGCATCAAGTCGCTTGATGATATCGGAGGCAAGTCTACTGAGGTTGTTCAAGGGACAACATCAGCTAAACAGCTAGAAGATTATAACAAACAACACGCTGACAATCCAACGGTTCTTAACTATACCAAGGCTGATTTCCAACAAATCATGTCTCGTTTGAGCGATGGTCAGTTTGACTACAAGATCTTTGATAAGATTGGTGTTGAAACAGTTATCAAGAACCAAGGTTTGGACAACTTGAAAGTCATTGAACTTCCAAGCGACCAACAACCTTACGTTTACCCACTTCTTGCTAAAGGTCAAGATGAGTTGAAATCATTTGTAGACAAACGTATCCAAGAACTCTACAAAGACGGAACTCTTGAAAAATTGTCTAAACAGTTCTTCGGAGACACTTACCTCCCAGCAGAAGCTGATATTAAATAGTCGTATGAGATCATCCAGTCTGAGAAAGGCGGATGATTTCTCAATTTTTAGGTATATAGTTTCAAACTATATGTCTGCCTATCTAATAACAATTTGCTAAATCAAATAAAGTATGAGATACTATTACGGTATTATTTTTAAAGGAGATAGAATCATGAAAATTAAAAAATGGCTCGGTGTAGCAGCTCTTGCTACAGTCGCAGGTTTGACTCTTGCAGCTTGCGGAAATTCAGAAAAGAAAGCTGACAACGAAACAGTTGTCAAAATCGCAACAGTTAACCGTAGTGGTTCTGAAGAAGCACGTTGGGACAAGATTCAAGAATTGGTCAAAAAAGACGGCATTACCTTGAAATTTACAGAGTTCACAGACTACTCACAACCAAACAAGGCAACTGCTGATGGCGAAGTAGACTTGAATGCTTTCCAACACTACAACTTCTTGAACAACTGGAACAAAGAAAACGGGAAAGACCTTGTAGCGATTGCAGATACCTACATCTCACCAATCCGCCTTTACTCAGGTAAAAATGGGGAAGAAAACAAGTATACCAAAGTGGAAGAAATCCCAGATAACGGTGAAATCGCCGTACCAAACGATGCAACAAACGAAAGCCGTGCGCTTTACTTGCTTCAATCAGCTGGTTTGATCAAATTGGATGTTTCTGGAACTGCACTTGCAACAGTTGCTAACATCACAGAAAATCCAAAGAACTTGAAGATTACTGAATTGGACGCTAGTCAAACAGCTCGTTCATTGTCATCAGTTGATGCTGCCGTTGTAAACAATACCTTCGTTACAGAAGCAAAATTGGACTACAAGAAAGCACTCTTCAAAGAGCAAGCTGATGAAAACTCAAAACAATGGTACAACATCATTGTTGCGAAAAAAGATTGGGAATCATCACCTAAAGCTGATGCCATCAAGAAAATTATCGCGGCTTACCACACTGATGAAGTGAAAAAAGTTATCGAAGAAACATCAGACGGTTTGGACCAACCAGTTTGGTAATAAGACATAGGGAGGTGGGAGAGTTTCCACCTCTTGCTTTTGTCTAGACTGTTGGTTCTGAAGAAGATGATCATGTAGTCCGTCCATAGATACAAGTCCGTAGTAGAAAGAGAGAAAAAATGGTTTTTCCTAGTGAACAAGAACAAATTGAAAAATTTGAAAAGGATCATGTCGCCCAGCATTATTTTGAAGTTTTGCGTACCTTGATTTCCAAGAAATCAGTCTTTGCCCAGCAGGTCGGGCTCAAGGAAGTCGCCAACTATTTGGGTGAGATTTTCAAGCGTGTGGGAGCTGAAGTCGAGATAGATGAGAGCTACACGGCGCCTTTTGTCATGGCGCATTTCAAGAGTTCGCGTCCAGATGCTAAGACCTTGATTTTCTATAACCACTATGACACCGTACCAGCGGACGGAGATCAGATTTGGACAGAGGATCCCTTTACACTTTCTGTGCGAAATGGCTTTATGTATGGGCGTGGAGTGGACGACGATAAGGGTCATATCACGGCTCGTTTGAGTGCTCTGAGAAAGTATATGCAGGACCACAATGACTTGCCAGTCAATATCAGCTTTATCATGGAAGGGGCAGAGGAGTCTGCTTCTATGGATTTAGATAAGTATTTAGAGAAACACGCAGACAAACTTCGTGGAGCGGACTTGCTAGTCTGGGAACAAGGGACAAAGAACGCCTTGGAACAGCTGGAAATCTCTGGCGGAAACAAGGGAATTGTAACCTTTGATGCCAAGGTAAAAAGTGCTGATGTGGATATCCACTCGAGTTATGGTGGTGTCGTGGAATCAGCTCCATGGTATCTTATCCAGGCTCTAAGTAGCCTACGTGCAGCAGATGGACGTATCTTAGTAGAAGGCTTGTACGAGGATGTTCAAGAGCCAAATGAACGAGAACTAGCCTTGGTAGATGCCTACGCCCAACGCAATCCTGAGGAAATCAGTCGCATTTATGGCTTGGAATTGCCTCTCTTACAAGAGGAACGTGCAGCCTTTCTAAAACGGTTCTTTTTCGAGCCAGCCCTTAATATCGAAGGGATTCAGTCAGGTTATCAAGGGCAAGGAGTTAAAACGATTTTGCCAGCAGAAGCCAGTGCTAAGCTTGAGGTTCGTTTGGTTCCTGGTCTAGAACCGCATGATGTTCTGGAAAAAATTCGGAAACAGCTAGACAAAAATGGCTTTGATAAGGTAGAATTATACTATACCTTGGGAGAGATGAGTTATCGAAGCGATATGAGCGCGCCGGCCATTCTCAATGTGATCGAGTTGGCCAAGAAATTCTATCCACAGGGCGTCTCAGTCTTGCCGACCACAGCGGGGACAGGACCGATGCATACGGTCTTTGATGCCCTAGAGGTACCAATGGTGGCCTTCGGTCTAGGAAATGCCAATAGCCGAGACCATGGTGGAAATGAAAACGTGCGAATCGCCGATTACTACACCCATATTGAATTAGTAGAGGAGCTGATTAGAAGCTATGAGTAGAGATATTATCAAGTTAGATCAGATTGATGTGACTTTTCACCAAAAGAAGAGAACCATCACAGCGGTCAAGGATGTGACCATTCACATCCAAGAAGGGGATATCTACGGAATCGTTGGATATTCTGGAGCAGGGAAATCCACTCTTGTACGGGTGATTAACCTCTTGCAAAAGCCATCTGCTGGGAAAATTACCATTGATGACGATGTGATTTTTGATGGTAAGGTCACTCTGACGGCAGAGCAGTTGCGTCGGAAACGTCAAGACATTGGGATGATTTTCCAGCATTTCAACCTGATGAGCCAAAAGACAGCAGAGGAAAATGTAGCCTTTGCCCTCAAACACTCTGGACTCAGCAAGGAAGAAAAGAAAGCTAAAGTAGCTAAGTTGTTGGACTTGGTTGGCTTGGCGGATCGTGCTGAAAACTACCCTTCACAACTATCTGGAGGGCAAAAACAGCGTGTGGCCATTGCGCGTGCCTTGGCCAATGATCCAAAAATCTTGATTTCAGACGAGTCAACGTCTGCCCTTGACCCTAAGACAACTAAGCAGATTTTGGCTTTGTTGCAAGATTTGAACCAAAAATTAGGATTGACCGTTGTCTTGATTACGCATGAAATGCAGATTGTCAAAGACATTGCCAACCGTGTGGCGGTCATGCAGGATGGCCGTTTGATTGAAGAAGGAAGTGTTCTTGAAATCTTCTCAGACCCTAAACAACCTTTGACCCAAGACTTCATCTCTACTGCAACAGGTATTGACGAAGCCATGGTTAAGATTGAGAAGCAAGAAATCGTAGAACATTTATCTGAGAACAGTATCTTAGTGCAGCTCAAGTATGCAGGGGCTTCGACAGACGAACCACTTTTGAATGAATTGTACAAACATTACCAAGTAACGGCCAATATCCTCTATGGAAATATCGAAATTCTCGATGGCACTCCTGTTGGAGAATTGGTGGTGGTCTTGTCAGGTGAAAAAGCAGCGCTAGTAGGTGCTCAAGATGCCATCCGTCAGGCTGGCGTCCAGCTAAAAGTATTGAAGGGAGGACAGTAAAATGACAGAGTTGATTCAAACTTATCTACCAAATGTCTACAAGATGGGCTGGGCTGGTCAGGCAGGCTGGGGAACAGCTATCTACCTAACTCTTTATATGACAGTTCTTTCCTTCATCATCGGAGGATTCTTGGGGCTGGTGGCAGGTCTTTTCCTCGTCTTGACAGCGCCAGGTGGTGTCTTGGAAAATAAGGTTATCTTTTGGATTTTGGATAAGATTACCTCTATTTTCCGTGCGGTTCCTTTCATCATCCTCTTGGCAATCATGTCACCACTCTCTCACTTGATTGTGAAGACTAGCATTGGGCCAAATGCAGCCCTTGTCCCCCTTTCTTTTGCGGTCTTTGCCTTCTTTGCCCGTCAGGTGCAGGTTGTCTTGGCTGAGTTAGATGGTGGTGTCATTGAGGCTGCTCAAGCAAGCGGAGCGACCTTCTGGGATATCGTGGGTGTTTACCTATCAGAAGGTCTTCCAGATTTGATTCGTGTGACGACAGTGACCTTGATTTCCCTTGTTGGTGAAACAGCTATGGCGGGAGCAGTTGGTGCTGGTGGTATCGGTAATGTGGCCATTGCCTATGGATTCAACCGTTACAATCACGATGTGACCATCTTGGCGACCATCATTATCATCTTGATTATCTTTACAATCCAGTTCTTGGGAGATTTCTTGACCAAGAAATTAAGTCATAAATAATGGAAGGAGTTCAAAGGGACTCCTTTTTGTTTTCTCACCGAAATGCAAGAAGGATAAAGCTTCTTTTTAGAAATATGCTATAATAAATAAAGGTCCCCAATTAGCAAGTCAGAAACTTTGCTGTAGAAGGGATGATAATGTAAAGGAGTTTGGCTGGTATGAATTATTTTGAGGGGAATGATTTCTTCCTTCTCTTATTTGTAGTTTTACTGATTGGTTTTGTGGTAAACTTTTTTGAAAAACGTAAAGACTACTATATTTTGGCGCTCTCCCTCTTATTTGCAGGAGCTATCTATGGTAAGAGCCGAGCGATGATTGTCTATTTACTCGCCTTTATCGTTTACCAGTATTTTCTGGTTTTTCTAGCGCAGCGGATAGAGGCAAAGTGGCTGAAACCGCTGGTTTTCCTTTCCATTCTTCCTTTGGTGATCAATAAAGTCTTTGCTCTGACTTCTCTGCATTTGTTGGCCTTTATTGGAATTTCCTACATGTCTTTTAAGACCATTCAGATCATGCTAGAGATATCGGATGGCTTAATCAAAGAAAAAATCAGTGTAAAAGATTATCTACAGTTTTTGCTCTTTTTTCCAACAGTTAGTGCTGGTCCAATTGATCGGAGTAGGAGATTTTTAAAAGAGATAAACGAGGTCATGCCCCGAAAAGAGTATCTAGAGTTAGCAGGGGACGGTGTATATCGTATCGTTCTAGGCCTCCTTTACAAGATTGTTTTATCAACCTATGTTTACCAGATTTTACTCGCTCTAAATAATACGGACATAGTCGTTTACTCAATCAAGTATATGTACCTCTATACCTTGTATCTGTTCTTTGACTTTGCAGGCTATAGTCTAATGGCCGTTGGAAGTAGTAATATTCTAGGTATTCAGACACCGATGAACTTTAACAAACCTTTCTTGAGTGTCGATATCAAAGATTTCTGGACCAGATGGCATATCACCTTGTCGACCTGGTTGAGAGATTTTGTATTTTCAAGAGTATTGATGCAGGTTATCAGGAAAAAATGGTTTAAAAATAGACTACACAATGCAACCTATGCCTATATGGTTAATATGTTGGTCATGGGTTTTTGGCATGGTCTCAGTGTTAGTTACATTGTCTATGGTTTTTACCATGGTGTCTTGATGGCTGGATTTGAAGTGTATCAAAAGAAAAGCAATTTTTATAAGAAAAATAAAAACAAAAAATGGTATAAGCTACTAAGTTGGTTTGTGACCATGAATTTGGTTATGATTGGTTTCTTTATCTTTTCAGGTGAACCCTATAAAATCTTGCTTACGATTTTAAAGAGATAAGAGATTGAAAAGAAGTCTGCCAGATTGAAGGGATAGGATAAAACGAGATGATTAAATTAAAAGCATTTTTACTATCGCTTGTGCTCGTGATTGCGACGCTTGCCCTTTTAAATGTGACGTATGTCAAGAAGATTGATGATTATTATAAAGTCAAGGATAACAGTATTCGTTACAATACCTCATATGAAAAGTATAAAAGTAGAGATATTCTAACAAGCAATATCACCCCCAATACACTGGTTCTAATGGGTTCCTCAGAGTTGGTTGCAACGATAAATGAGGACTATCATCCAAATAAAATTTTTAACTACAACGATTTTAATATCATGCAGATTGGGACCAGTTATTCTCAAAACATCATTCAGGCTTCTACTTTAGCCTCTATTGAAGGATCTATGAGTAAGCGAAAAGTAGCTATAGTAGAGTCTGTTCAGTGGTTTGAAAAAGATGGGACCCATCAAGATGCCTTTTTGAATAAGGCTTCTCAGGAACATATTTTCCACATGCTAGATAATGACAAGATTAGTAAAGAAACGAAAGAAAAACTAATCAATCGCATTATCGAGATTACCAAAGGAAACAAGCAACAAAACGATATCTACAAAAAATACAAAAGTTATTTCATAGATGGAAAAGGAACCATTGTTGATAAAAAACTATTAGAGTTTGAGAACGCGATGTATTCCTTTAAGCTCAAACGAAAATTTTATGAAAATCATGAGAAATCAGATTATCCTTCACTAGGAGACAAAACCCCAGACTATGATTGGGAAAAGATGACGGATCAGTTTGTGGAAGAGGTCAAAAAGAAAACAGACAATAATGACTATGCTGTTGATAATAACTACTACAATACTTACTTAAAAGACCGCTACGCATCGCTGAAAGATTCCAATAAAGATTTGAGCTATCTGGAGTCACCAGAATATTCAGATATGGAACTCTTCTTGACAGTTGCCAAAGAATTGGGCATTGAAGTTGAGGTTATTATTTTCCCAGTAAACGGGAAATGGAATGACTACACAGGAGTCTCAAGAGAGATGCGAGAAAAAACTTATAAAAAAATAGAAGATGTCGCAAAAAGCCATGGTGCAACCGTATTAAACTATGGAAACAGAGAGTATGATGATTACTTTTTATTTGACGTGATGCACGTTGGAGTGAAAGGATGGATGGAAGTTGAAAAAGAACTTTACAAATTTGCAAACCAAGCTAACTAACACACATCGTTTAATCTTGTGGACACTATTTTTCTATACGGTTATCTTAAGCATCGTGATTTACTGTTTTGTGACCGATTTTTCGAATATTCAAGAATTTATCTATAGTGAATTTTAAGATTGTATACAAAAAGGCCCTGGAGCTAGGCATTGCTAGTCTTCAGGGCTTTTACCTTATAGTTTATCAGCTATTTTTTGACTTAGAAATTGCCCAACCACAGCCCCAATCAAGGCACCTAGGAGGATGCTTGAAACAAAGAGAAGGATTTTGTCCAACTCTGGAGCGACCATGATACGGTCAATGTATTCTTGGGATTTCCCACGCGCAAGTAAGGTGGCCACGTAAGTTTTGGGACGGATCCACATGAGGAGGATAGGACCACTTGTGCTAAAAGCAAAGACGAGGAAGGAGAGGGTGTTTTTGATTCGGTCTCTGTAGTTGCCGAGACGAGCGATGGCATCTGCTGCAAGACCACAGGCGAGTCCTGGGAGAAAGGCACCAGCGCCATGCTTGCTAGCTAGGAAGAAAAGTGCCATAAAAAGACCTAGAGTCGTAATAGCGCCAAAACGAGGGACTTTCGTCAAAAGAAGCATGTAGACACTGCCACCGACAAGGGCAGAAAAGGCCGGCGCGTAGAACATATTGCCTGTTTGGTCGACCAGGTGTCCTAGGAAGACTCCAATCCCTACACAAAGAAAGTAGAGGACGGCGGCCAAGAGGGTGGTTAAGATATTTTTCTTCATGAGAATCTCCTTGATATAAACTAACAAAACCAATTGTATCACGCTTTTTGAGGATTGTAAATGGGAGTTCTAAATTTTTGAAAACGCTTGAAATATGATATAATAGTTACATCGTTAGTTTAAGGAGAGTAGCATGGGAAAGTTTCTAGAATTCGTCTTTAATCGTATCTTTTTGGGAATGATTGCGACGGCTTATTTCTGGCTATTAACACTAGCAGGAGGAGTGGTCTTTGGTTTGGCACCAGCTAGTGCCACCCTGATGAGTTTGTATGCGGAGCATGGTTATACCTATCGAGCCTACCATTTGAAGGAAGCTTGGGAATTGTATAAGAGCAATTTTGTCAAGAGTAATCTGGCTTTCTATAGTTTTGTGTTTGTGGATCTTGTCCTAGTTTATGGTTTATACCTTCTAGTTCAATTGCCCCACCAGACGATTTTCCACCTCTTGGCGACCTTTCTCAATGTCCTTGTAGTTGCCCTTGTCTTTCTAGCCTATACTGTGTCCTTGAAACTTCAGGTGTACTTTGATTTATCCTACCAAAATACCTTGAAACTATCCCTTATTGGGATTTTTATGAGCCTACCTGCGATTGCCAAGGTTTTACTCGGGTCCGCTCTCCTTGTAGGAGTTGGTTATTATATGCCTGCCTTGCTCTTTTTTGTAGGAATTGGAATGTGGCATTTCTTTATCAGTGATATGTTGGAACCTATTTATGAAAGTATCCATGAAAAATTGGCGACAAAATAGAATGAAGCAGTTCTGGCTTCACTCTCTTTTACGGATTTATAGTTTGGTTATGATCGTGGTCATTGCCAGTTTTGCGATTATGTTATCGTATGCTGACTGGGACTCGCGTGAGAAGGAGGCCCAACGGGTTGCAGAACGTGTGACCACTCGGACAGTGAGTGAAGTGGAATACTATCACAGAGAGTCAACCCAACTTGCTCAGTCTTTGGTTGAAAATCAGGCCCGCATCGAAGGGATTTACAAGTATTTCAGTCTCAGCACACCAGACTATTTCTATTGGCAATTAGAGCGTAAAACTTCGCCTTATATATCGGTTTCCCTGTATGAAAATATTGATGACCTCTATGTTCGGAATGATTTTGTGACTGGAGTGGCTATTGTTCTTCAGGACTACAAGGAAGTGTATGTTTCGACTAGAGAAAAACGCAGTGGAGAGAAAATTCCTGCAGAGGATTTTAAGCCAACAGCCAATAGTTTTGCCATTCCTGTTTCCGATCCTGTGTCTGACAAGGATTTAGGAGTGATCTATATCTCCCTATCCCCGGATGTTTTACATGGCGCTATTGACAATACTCGGGGTCATATCCCAATGGCTGTAACAGTAACTTCGCCTTTTGAGACCGAGATGTTCCATATTGGGGAGAAGGTCTCAGCCGAGCGAGAAAACTGGTTTGTGGGTGTCACCTCTCATGGTTATCAGGTTCGAGTCGCTGTTCCTAAAAATTTTGTTCTTACAGGAACTTTGACGAGTTCAGCTGTCATTATTGGGCTAAGTATTCTCTTTATCATTATTTTGTACGTGACCCTTAGACAGACTTTTTCAAATTACCAAAAGCAGGTCGTAGACCTAGTTGATTCGATCGAGGTGATTGCTCAAGGAGAAGAAGGCCTTCGAATCGATACCTCTGAAAAAGACCAAGAGTTGCTTCTCATTGCAGAAACAACCAATGATATGTTGGATCGCCTGGAAAAAAATATCCATGATATCTATCAGCTAGAGCTCAGTCAAAAAGATGCCAATATGCGAGCCCTGCAGGCTCAAATCAATCCTCACTTTATGTACAATACTCTGGAGTTTTTACGGATGTATGCCGTCATGCAAAGTCAGGATGAACTGGCAGATATTATCTATGAATTTAGTAGCTTGTTACGCAACAATATCTCTGACGAGCGGGAAACGACCTTGAAGCAGGAGTTGGAATTTTGCCGAAAATATAGCTATCTCTGCATGGTGCGTTATCCTAAATCCATTGCCTATGGTTTCAAGATTGCACCAGAATTGGAAGAAATGAGGATTCCAAAATTTACACTCCAACCATTGGTAGAAAACTACTTTGCCCATGGTGTTGACCATCGCAGAACGGATAATGTCATCAGTATCAAAGCCTTGAAGGGCCAAGGCTTCGTTGAAATCCTAGTGGAAGACAATGGTCGAGGAATGCCCGCTGAGAAACTAGCTAGCTTGCAAGAAAAATTAGCTCAACGAAGTTTTGAACACGAGGCAAGCTATAGTGGGGAGCGGCAATCAATTGGAATAGTAAATGTACACGAACGCTTTGTTCTCTACTTTGGGGATCGCTACCAAATCAGTGTAGAGTCAGCTGAGCAAGAAGGTGTTCGTTACCATATCACTATCCAGGATGAATAGAAAGGGTAGAAATGTATAAAGTTTTATTAGTAGACGATGAGTACATGGTGACAGAGGGGCTCAAGCGATTAATCCCCTTTGAAAAATGGGATATGCAAGTCGTCGCAACAGCTAATCACGCAGATGATGCTTTGGACTATATTAAGAAAAATCCAGTAGATGTGGTCATTTCCGATGTCAACATGCCAGATAAGACCGGACTTGAGATGATTAGGGAAATGAAAGAGCTACTTCCAGATACCTATTATATCTTGCTGTCTGGTTATCAGGAGTTTGAGTACGTTAAAAAAGCCATGAACCTTAGTGTCGTGGATTATCTGGTCAAGCCAGTAGACAAGGTGGAGTTGGGCAATTTATTAGAAAAAATTGCGCAGCAGCTTCAGGAAAAGGTGGAACAAAGTCAGACCCTCAGTCAAGAATTGGATGAGACAGGATTTACGAACTACCTGTCAGGTAAAGACAGCTGGTGGATTGGTCTATCCAAGGAAAAGCAGGGTTCTTTTACCATTCCTTACTATGTTTTGGGGCAAGACTGGCAGATTTTCATCTCTGATCAACCGCTCGATGGCATCGTCGTGACACCATTTGAAGCACCCTACCAGCAGTCCTTTGAGAATTGGAAGATCAACGCTGAAAAAGCCCTCTTCTACGGTTCAGTTAATCTAGAAAAATCCGAGAGTTTGTTTGCCTATTACGAGCCGATTTATCGGGTGATTATCCAAGGGAATATCAATCAAATCATCGAAGAATTAACCTTGCTAGAGAAGGTCGTCTTGGAGAATACCCCGCGCGTGGCTATCACGAAGCAGCTCTTTACCCAGTTTGTCATGGATGTCTTTCATTTGTTTGAACACCTAAAAGCAGATGATATGACCGAGATTGTCAAAGCTATCCATGCCATTAACACCTTTGAAGAATTGGTTGCCTATATCAAAGAAACCTTGACCAAGTTCTTTGGCCAGTATCGCATGAATGAAAATGTGGTGAGCGTTCTGGAGGTGATTGGGCGTGATTATCAGAAAGAGCTCTCACTTAAGGATATTAGCAAGGATCTCTTTATCAATCCTGTCTATCTCGGTCAGCTGATCAAGAGGGAAACCAACTCAACCTTTGCGGAATTGCTCAATAAACAGAGAATTAAGGCAGCGCAGCAACTCTTACTGTCGACCAGTGATAGCATCGAAGATATTTGCTATGCAGTTGGCTATAGTAATGTTGGATATTTCTATAAGGTTTTCCGTAAATTGTGCGGAAAATCACCGAAAGCTTATCGGAAACAAGTTGAAACTAGCTTGTAAAAGTTGTATTCCTGTACAAAAAATGCTATAATGTTCAAAATATCTTTTGGAGGAAAACATGAAAAAGAATCCTATTTATCTTTGGGTTTTGTTAGTCTTATCAGCCCTCATTTCATCTATGTCATTATTTGGAATCTTGAGTCCATTGCCAAGTAAAGATGTGCTTCGTGCTAGCCTGGCGAATAGCGGGACGCTTACTGCTCAGCAATTAGAAGACACAGTCAACTATACTTACCAAGTAACAGCGTCATCGCACTCTATTTTTAATACGTTGTTGATTGTTTTATCTGCAATTTTAGTTGTAGTAGCCTTTGTATTTCTAGTACGTAAAAATGTGCAATTCGCAAACTATGCTTATATTGGCTATGTTCTACTAGCGATTGTTGGTTTGGTTTATAGCTATATGAATGTTCAAGATGCGGTTCAATTAATCAAAGATTCTACCCTCGGCCTAGGAATGGGAGCATTTGCACAAGGAACGAATATTTTGTTCATCATTATCAATGTTCTCTTTTTAGCCTTAGTCTTTTACAAGATGTGGCGCCAACAAAAAGATTTGGCCGAAGAAGTCGAAGCAGAAGAAGTTGCCTAAGTATTGACAAAAAAGGACTATCAAGTTACAATCTTGTTAGTTCTTTTTAAATCGTAAACAAAAAATCGAGGTCAACATGAAAAAAATATCCCTAGTGTATATCAGTCTGAGTGGGAATACAGAGAGTTTTGTAACCCGACTCAAGGACTATCTCTTGTCTCAGTATGAGGGAATTGAGGTCCAAAAAATCCATATCAAGGATTTGGTCAAGGAAGGCCAAGAATTCTTTGAAATGGAACATCCCTATGTCGCTTTCTTGCCGACCTATCTGGAAGGTGGAAATGGTGTCGATAACGGCGATGTTGAGATTCTAACGACTCCAGTGGGCGACTTTATCGCTTATGGAGACAATGCTAGTAAGTGTTTTGGGGTAGTGGGATCTGGTAATCGCAATTTTAACAATCAATACTGCCTAACAGCCAAGCAGTACAGCCAGCGTTTTGGTTTCCCCGTTCTAGCAGATTTTGAAATGAGAGGCATGCTGGGAGATATTAAAAAAGTCGCAGCAATCATTGCAGACTTGTATGAGTTAGAGACAGAAAAATAAAGTAGTACTGAGGGGCAGTTGAGATTTTCAACTGCTTTTGAGTATGCAAAAAGCACCCTGTCAGGGTGCCATTTTATAAACTATCCTGCTTTTCCGATGGCAAGTGCATAGATAAAGAAGATAGCGAAGCCAAAGAGGAAAATCAATCCTGCGATAGCGAGGAGTTTTAGCCAAGAAGGAAGATTTTTATTCTCACGTGTCACCAATACATAGTTCAAAAGAGCGAAGAATGGTGTTGTCAGGAAAGAACCGATCATGGCAAAGCGAAGCATGGTGGAAACTTGACCAGCAAAGAATTTAATAATTACGATACCAATGATAGCGGTAATGGTCATCCAGATGTTCAAAGATTTGCGAGAATCCTCTTTTTGACGAATCAAGAGTCGCAGCGATTCCTGATTGACACGAGAGTAGCCATCGATAACGGTGATGACCGTTCCAAAGATACAGAGAAAGGCGATAAAGGTGATCAAATAACGGGACCATTCTCCAAGAACAGAGGCATACATACCCACAAATTGAGAAATGTACTTGGCTGAAGCTGCTTCAACTGCTTGTCCTGTAGGATACTGAATCAGTGCTCCTAGTGCCACGAAGAATACAGCTAGGATAGCAGTTCCAATGTAACCAACGTTAAAGTCGAAAAGGGCGTCCGCTGTATTAAAGTTGACGGTCTTTTTCTTTTCAGCAGACCAGAGTGAATTGACGGCTGAAATTTCAATAGGGGCAGGCATCCATCCTAAGAGGGAAACGATAAAAGGGAGTGCCGCCATTTGCCAAGGTGTCTTTTCGACAAAATCAGAGCTGTATTCTGGATGTTTAATTGCTGCAATGATAACTGCAAGAACAGTTGCAATGGTCAAAGCAGACATGATCCATTTTGCCATACCATCTAATAGTTTGTAGCCACCAAAGAGTAGCATGGCCCAAATGACTGCAACAAGGATAAGGGACCACTGAGTGATGCTAAGTCCAATCATTGGGAAGGCGCTAGCGATGATGGCTGAGCAAAGGATAGCGACTCCAGCTGTATTAACCATAGCAGAGAAGACATTGAGGACAAAGAAAATCCAGAGATAGATTTTTCCTTTTTCAGCATAGCCTTCTACCAAGGTTTTACCAGTGTCGGCAGTATATTCGGCACCAAAACGGAAAAATGGATATTTAAAAACATTGGCCAAGATAACCAAGAGGAGTAGTGACCACCCATAAGAACCACCAGCTTGAGTAGAGGATACAATGTGAGAACCTCCAACGGCAGCAGAAGCCATTAGGATTCCTGGCCCCATTGCCTTTAGTTTGCTTGCCCAGGTTGACTGGTTTGATAACGTAACTTGTGACATAATAAACACTCCTATTTTTGAATTTTCAGAATAATCTGAATAGATAGCTACTATTCTACAAAAATCTTAAAGGAAATGCAAGACCATTTTGAAAAAATATAGAAAATTACAGAAAACTTTACATGCATTAATGAAATTTCTCCAAGGAGAATATGGTAAGCCTAAAAAATCCGAGAAGAAAGCTTCTCGGATTTTGATTATTTCAATTGATCTGTGACGTCTTTTGAGAGCAACATTCCCAGACGGTAAGTTTTATTGATATGTGCAATGACATCATTGATATTTTCAGTCGTGTGAATTTTCTCTTTGATGTCAGACCTAAATGTCTCGTCCTTCAAAAGTTGCTCTTGGTAGAGTCTTTGAAGTCTTTCCTTCTCGTACTTATTGAGCAGAAAAAGGAAAACCAAGCTAAGTACAACGAGGATATAAGCATATTGGCTCATAAGGAATCTCCCAGTGTGATAAAGAAATAGTAAAAGTGAATAAATTGTTTCATTGAAATGCTACAATGCCGAACACAATATAAATGTTATTTTGCCTCAATCTTTCAGATTGCTTTCAAGTAATTTAAAAGATTACGACATGAGCCTAACCAAATCGATATTATTTGGTCTGGTGAATTAGTAAAGCGTTTGGGCAACTCGTACTGGTTACGACGTAAAGAAACATAAATCGACAATATTTATGTTTCTTTACTAGTGAAGCGCCTAGCCAAAGTCCGAATAGGATTTGGCGTTAGTTACTTAGATTGCTTTGCAATCAAGTAACTTTGGCGATTTACATCTTCTCTGGCGCTTCTACTCCGAGCAAACGAAGGGCTTCTTTGAGGACCACTGCGGTTGCGTAGCTGAGTGCTAGACGACTGTCGCGCTCAGGACTTTCATCTAGGATACGTGTATGTGCATAATATTTGTTAAAGGCTTGAGCCAGACTAATCGCAAATTTCGCAATGATAGAAGGTTCAAAGTTATCTGCTGCACGATTGATAATACGTGGAAAGTCTTGGAGTAGTTTTATGATTTCCCAGCTTTCAGCATCATTCAGGCTGTAGTTGCCAACTGTATCTGGCTTGAAATCGGCTTTGCGCAAGATAGATTGGATACGAGCGTAGGCGTATTGAACGTAAGGTCCAGTTTCCCCTTCAAAGGATACCATAGCTTCAAGGTCGAAGTCATATCCATTTGTACGGTCGGTCTTAAGATCATAGAACTTGATAGCCCCAACTCCAACAGCGTGGGCAGCCTGGTCTTTATTTTCTAACTCAGGATTTTTCGCCTCGATTTGGGCCTTGGCACGACTAACAGCCTCAGCGATAGTCGGTTCTAGCAAGATGACATTTCCTTTACGGGTAGAGAGTTTTTTCCCTTCTTTTGTTACCAATCCAAACGGAACATGGACAATGTCTTGGCTCCAATCGTAGCCCATCTCTTGTAGTACTGCCTTGAGTTGTTTGAAGTGGGCAGATTGCTCTTGACCAACAACATAGATGGATTTTGCAAATTGGTATTCCTTTTTACGGTAAAGGGCTGCAGCCAAGTCTCGTGTGATATAGAGAGTTGCACCATCAGATTTCTTGATAAGGGCTGGATGTTCAATTCCATATTTCTCAAGATTGACAACTTGAGCCCCTTCTGACTCAACAAGAAGTCCTTTTTCAGCGAGAATGTCTACAACAGCATCCATCTTATCGTTGTAGAAGGCTTCTCCGTTGTAGCTGTCAAATTCGACTTGTAATTCATTGTAAAGGCGGTTGAATTCCACTAAACTTTCATCACGGAACCATTGCCAGAGAGCTAAGGCTTCCTCGTCTCCATTTTCCAGTTTGCGGAACCATTCGCGTGCTTCTTCATCCAAGCTAGGGTCTTTTTCAGCTTCAGCATTGATGCGAACGTAGAGTTTAAGAAGTTCATCGATTGGATGCGCTTTAACGGCTTCCTCATTTCCCCATTTCTTGTAGGCAACGATCAGCATTCCAAACTGTTTGCCCCAGTCTCCCAAATGGTTGACCTTGACCGTTTGATAGCCGATTTTTTGGAAAATATGTGACAAGCTATCTCCGATAACCGTTGAGCGCAAGTGACCAATAGAGAATGGTTTTGCGATATTAGGACTAGACATGTCGATAACGATATTTTCTTTCTTGCCAATGGTTTGGTCGGCATAGTGCTCTTTTTCAGTGATAACATCCTGTAATACCTGAGCCGAAATAGCAGATTTATCAAGGAAAAAGTTGACGTAAGGTCCTGTAGCAACAACCTTTTCAAAGGCTTGACTATTGATTTTTTCAGCAATATCTGTTGCAATCATTTGAGGAGCTTTACGCTCGACTTTTGCTAGAGAAAAGGCAGGGAAGGCGATGTCTCCCATTTCTGAGTTTTTAGGTGTTTCCAGTAAATTTAAAATAGCCTCTTGGTCCAGGCTATCAACGACGCTAGCCAACTCGCTAGCAATCAATTCTTTTGTATTCATAAGGGCTCCTTTTGGGCTTTTTTACTATTTTAACACAATTTACTACATTTTTTGAGAAAGAAAAGAATTTTTTTGAATTATCTAGTTTTTTTGGTATAATGTAGTTATAAAATAAATGTAAAACTTGTTATAAATATTCACTTAAGAGGATAATATGAGAAAAAGAGAACGGCATCAATTGATTAAAAAGATGATCACCGAAGAAAAACTTGGGACACAAAAAGAGATTCAAGATCGTTTAGAAGCTCGTAATGTTTATGTGACACAAACGACTTTGTCGCGTGATTTGCGTGAAATCGGCTTGACCAAGGTTAAGAAAAATGATATGGTGTATTATGTACTAGCAAATGAGACAGATAAGATTGATTTAGTTGAGTTTTTGTCTCATCACTTAGAAGGTGTTGCAAGAGCAGAGTTCACCTTGGTACTTCATACCAAACTTGGGGAAGCTGCAGTCTTAGCAAACATTGTAGATGCAAACAAGGATGAATGGATTTTAGGAACGGTTGCTGGTGCTAATACCTTATTGGTTATTTGTCGAGACCAGCACGTTGCCAAGCTGATGGAAGATCGTTTGCTAGATTTGATGAAAGATAAATAAGGTCTTGGGAGTTGCTCTCAAGACTTATTTTTAGCAAGGAGAGATGGAAAATGGCAACAGAAAAGCTATCACCCGGCATGCAACAGTATGTGGATATTAAGAAACAATACCCAGATGCTTTTTTGCTTTTTCGAATGGGTGACTTTTACGAGTTGTTCTATGAAGATGCAATTAATGCAGCGCAAATTTTGGAAATTTCCTTAACAAGTCGGAATAAAAATGCAGAAAATCCGATACCCATGGCGGGTGTCCCCTATCATTCTGCCCAGCAGTATATCGATGTTCTGATTGAGCAGGGCTATAAAGTTGCCATTGCAGAACAGATGGAGGATCCCAAACAAGCGGTCGGAGTTGTCAAGCGAGAGGTGGTTCAGGTCATCACACCTGGAACGGTCGTTGATAGCAGTAAGCCGGATAGTCAGAATAATTTCTTGGTTGCCTTAGATCGTGATGGCAATCAATTTGGTCTGGCTTATATGGATCTGGTGACAGGTGATTTCTATGTGACGGGGCTATTGGATTTCACGTTGGTTTGTGGGGAAATTCGCAATCTCAAGGCTCGAGAAGTGGTGCTGGGTTATGACTTGTCTGAGGAAGAAGAACAAATCCTCAGCCGTCAGATGAATCTGGTGCTTTCTTATGAGAAGGAAGGCTTTGAGGATATTCATTTACTGGATCCACGACTGGCAGCTGTGGAGCAAGCGGCAGCTAGTAAGCTCCTCCAGTATGTTCACCGTACCCAGATGCGAGAATTGAACCACCTCAAACCAGTTATCCGCTATGAAATTAAAGATTTCTTGCAGATGGACTATGCGACCAAGGTTAGTCTGGATTTGGTTGAGAATGCCCGATCAGGCAAGAAGCAAGGCAGTCTTTTCTGGCTTTTGGATGAAACCAAAACAGCTATGGGTATGCGTCTCTTGCGTTCTTGGATTCACCGTCCATTGATTGATAAGGAGCGAATCATCCAACGTCAAGAGGTGGTGCAGGTCTTTCTTGACCACTTCTTTGAGCGCAGCGATTTGACAGACAGTCTCAAGGGTGTTTATGACATCGAACGTTTGGCTAGTCGGGTTTCTTTTGGCAAGACCAATCCCAAGGATCTCTTGCAATTGGCGACCACCTTATCCAGTGTACCACGGATTCGTGCGATTTTAGAAGGCATGGAGCAACCTGCCCTAACCTATCTTATCGAACAGTTAGATGCCATCCCTGAGTTGGAGAGCTTGATTAGTGCTGCCATTGCTCCTGAAGCTCCTCACGTGATTACGGAAGGTGGCATTATCCGTACGGGATTTGATGAGACCTTAGACAAGTACCGTCGTGTGCTCAGAGAAGGGACTAGCTGGATTGCTGAGATTGAGGCTAAGGAGAGAGAAAACTCTGGCATCAGTACGCTCAAGATCGACTACAATAAAAAAGATGGTTACTATTTCCATGTGACTAATTCGCAACTGGGAAATGTGCCAGCCCACTTTTTCCGCAAGGCAACGTTGAAAAACTCAGAACGCTTTGGTACCGAAGAATTAGCCCGTATCGAGGGGGATATGTTGGAGGCGCGTGAGAAGTCAGCCAATCTAGAATATGAAATCTTTATGCGTATCCGTGAGGAAGTCAGCAAGTACATCCAGCGTTTGCAGGCTTTAGCCCAAGGAATTGCGACAGTTGATGTCTTGCAAAGTCTCGCAGTTGTGGCTGAAACCCAGCATTTGATCAGACCTGAGTTTGGAGAGGATTCACAAATAGGTATCCAAAAAGGGCGCCATGCTGTCGTCGAAAAGGTCATGGGAGCTCAGACCTATATTCCAAATAGTATCCAGATGGCAGAAGATACCAGTATTCAGCTGATTACAGGGCCCAACATGAGTGGGAAGTCAACCTACATGCGCCAGTTAGCCATGACTGCGGTTATGGCCCAGCTGGGTTCTTATGTGCCGGCAGAAAGCGCCCATTTGCCTATCTTCGATGCTATCTTTACCCGTATCGGAGCAGCAGATGACTTGGTTTCAGGTCAATCAACCTTTATGGTGGAGATGATGGAGGCCAACAATGCCATTTCGCATGCGACCAAGGATTCCTTGATTCTCTTTGATGAATTGGGACGCGGAACTGCAACTTATGACGGAATGGCTCTGGCCCAATCCATCATCGAATACATCCATGAACATATCGGAGCCAAAACTCTCTTTGCGACCCACTACCATGAGTTGACCAGTCTGGAGTCCAGCTTGGAACACTTGGTCAATGTCCACGTGGCAACCTTAGAACAGGATGGACAGGTCACCTTCCTTCACAAGATCGAACCAGGACCAGCTGACAAATCCTATGGTATCCACGTTGCTAAGATTGCTGGCTTGCCAGCAGAACTTTTAGCAAGGGCGGATAAGATATTGACTCAACTGGAGAATCAAGGGACGGAAAGTCCTGCTCCCATGAGACAAACAAGCGCTGTTACTGAACAGATGTCACTCTTTGACGCGCCTGCAGAGCATCCTATCCTAGCAGAATTAGCTAAACTGGATGTATACAATATGACACCGATGCAGGCTATGAATGTCTTGGTCGAGCTCAAACAAAAGTTATAAAAAAATCCCACTCACATTTTTGTGAGTGGGATTTTCTCTATTACTTTTTATGGGCCAAGAGTTGATTGATGTGGTCTACTTTTTTAGCTTCTCTTTTATAGAGAATAGTCCAGATGATGAGGTAGACAATCGCAAACTCTGGAATAAGCTGGAGATAGAAGGTCCAGTGGAAGGGGAACCAACCAGCCAGAGTTGCTAGTGGAACAAAGCCAGCCAGCATGAGGAAGAAATGGGAAAGTGTGGCACGGAGCAAGCTCCAGTCACGGCTGAATAAACGACTGCCAAAGCTAAAGAGAACACCGATAGCTGACCAGATGACCATACAGTAGAGCAAGACTAGAGCACCGTGAACCTGATGTTGAGCCATCGCTTGGCCGATAAGAGACTCGGGGCTTAGTGGGGCATAGGTATTTGGTGCATAAATGAGTGAAAAGAGGATAGAGAGGATGAGGCCGATAAGTACACCAGCGGCTGCATCGTGAAAGATTTGTTTTTTCATAGTTCTAATTTCTCCTTGATGGTTTTTAGGTAACGGCGTGAAGAGTAGGTGAAGCTTTCATTTTTTAAGAAAATTTCAACCAGACCGTTGGGCGTGAGCTTGAGATGAGAGATGGAGTCGATATTGACGATTTCTGATTGGGAAATTTGGATAAATGTGGTCGGCAGAATGTCAAGAACTTGATAGAGACGCAAATCAATAGTGTAGGTATGAGATGCAGTTTCTGCAAGAACCTTGCGATTCTCGATATAGAAGCGTTGAATCTTGCTAATCTTAACTAGATAGACCTGGTCATCAATCTTTCCTTTGATTGTTTCTTTTTGGTCAAGATTTTCTGCGAACTCGATGACTTTCTGGACTTTTTCGGTCGGCTGAGGAGTTTGGACAATCAGCTTTTCCTCCTCATAAGTCTCCTTAATCTGTAGTTCTACTTTCATAAATTTCCCTCCTTACATTTCATACAAAATTGTGATCACTTCCTGTACACCTTTATTAAACACTATTTTACGACCCATGGCAAGAGCTTTTGTCTATGTGGAGAGATTTGGAGTCTATGTGGTATTTGCTTTTTCTGGTAACATCTGAAATATGGTATAATAGCACTAATCAATTTCTAGGAAAATAGATACAGAAAGGGGCTGAAAGATGTCTCATATTATTGAATTGCCAGAAGTGTTGGCAAACCAGATCGCGGCAGGAGAGGTCATTGAACGTCCTGCCAGTGTGGTCAAAGAGTTGGTAGAAAATGCCATTGATGCGGGTTCTAGCCAGATTATCATTGAGATTGAGGAAGCTGGTCTTAAGAAGATTCAAATCACAGATAATGGCCATGGAATTGCCCACGATGAGGTTGAGTTGGCCTTGCGTCGACATGCGACCAGTAAGATAAAAAATCAAGCAGACCTCTTTCGGATTCGGACGCTTGGTTTTCGTGGTGAAGCCCTGCCCTCTATCGCTTCTGTCAGTGTCTTGACTCTGTTGACGGCGGTGGATGGTGCGAGTCATGGGACCAAGCTCGTTGCGCGTGGGGGAGAAGTTGAGGAAGTCATCCCAGCGACTAGTCCTGTGGGGACCAAAGTTTGTGTTGAGGACCTCTTTTTCAATACACCTGCCCGTCTCAAGTATATGAAGAGCCAGCAAGCGGAGTTGTCTCATATCATTGATATTGTTAACCGTCTGGGATTGGCTCATCCTGAGATTTCTTTTAGTTTGATCAGTGATGGCAAGGAAATGACACGGACAGCAGGAACTGGTCAACTGCGACAAGCCATCGCAGGAATTTATGGTTTGGCGAGTGCAAAGAAGATGATTGAAATTGAGAACTCTGATCTAGATTTCGAAATTTCAGGTTTTGTTTCATTGCCTGAATTGACACGAGCAAATCGTAACTATATCAGCCTCTTCATCAATGGCCGTTATATCAAGAACTTTCTACTCAACCGTGCTATTCTTGACGGTTATGGAAGCAAGCTCATGGTAGGGCGTTTTCCACTGGCTGTCATTCACATCCATATCGATCCTTATCTGGCTGATGTCAATGTTCATCCAACCAAGCAAGAGGTGCGGATTTCTAAGGAAAGAGAGCTGATGGCACTTGTCTCAGAAGCTATCGCAAAGAGTCTTAAGGAACAGACCTTGATACCTGATGCTTTAGAAAATCTTGCCAAGTCGACCGTGCGTAATCGTCAAAAGGTAGAGCAGACCATTCTCCCACTCAAAGAAAATACGCTTTACTATGAACAAACAGAAGTAACAAGACCGACTCAAGTTGAGGTTTCAGACCATCAAGTAGGCTTGACTGAAGAAAGACAGGATTTAACCCTGTTTGCCAAGGAAACCTTGGACCAGTTGACCAAGCCTGCAAAACTGCATTTTGCAGAGAGAAAGCCAGCTAGCTATGACCAACTAGACCATCCAGAGTTGGACCTTGCTAGTCTCGATAAAGCCTATGATAAGCTGGAGCGAGAAGAATCATCAAGCTTTCCAGAATTGGAATTTTTCGGACAGATGCACGGGACTTATCTCTTTGCCCAGGGGCGAGATGGACTCTATATCATTGACCAGCATGCAGCTCAGGAGCGGGTTAAGTACGAGGAATACCGTGAAAGCATCGGCAATGTTGACCAGAGTCAGCAGCAACTCTTAGTGCCCTACATCTTTGAATTTCCTGCGGATGATGCCCTTCGTCTTAGAGAAAGAATGCCTCTCCTAGAGGAAGTAGGTGTTTTTCTAGCAGAGTATGGAGAAAATCAATTTATCCTGCGTGAACATCCTATTTGGATGGCAGAAGAGGAGATTGAGTCAGGCATCTATGAAATGTGTGATATGCTCCTTTTGACCAAGGAAGTTTCGATCAAGAAATACCGAGCAGAGCTGGCTATCATGATGTCCTGCAAACGGTCTATCAAGGCCAACCATCGCATCGATGACCACTCAGCCAGACAACTCCTTTATCAGCTTTCTCAATGTGACAATCCTTACAACTGTCCCCACGGACGTCCTGTTTTGGTGCATTTTACCAAGTCGGATATGGAAAAAATGTTCCGACGCATTCAGGAAAATCATACGAGTCTCCGTGAGTTGGGGAAATATTAAGAACACAAAAAGCCTTTGTTTTTTCCAAACAAGGCTTTTTAGCTTTTCTATGGTGGGAATTTTGAATGGACATGGCAACTTGCCATGAGGTTTACACTTGCTTGACAAGAAAAAGTAATGAGAAATATGATTCAATTGACTCAAGGTTTCATAGAGTCGTCTTGGTTTGAGGGATTCTCAAGACCAATCACTTTATCAAGATAACGTTGTTTGGTTTTGAGAGTCTTGCTGATAGCAATCGCTGAAGCAATCAAAAGAACGAAGGTCAGCCAAATCCAGGCGGTGAACTCGGCTGGAAAACTAGAACCAGCTAAAAAGAGATAGATAGCCAGAGCTAAGACGAAAATATAAATCACCTGCCAGAGGCCAAAAGATTTAACTTCTTTATAGTATTTGTCCTTATCTTCCTCCAAAATCACTTCTGTAGAAGTTTTTTCAGAGTTTTCATCTAGTAGTAGATAGTCAGTTGTCACTTGAAAAATCTTGCTTAATTCAATGATTTTTTCGATTTCTGGAAGAACTTGACCAGACTCCCACTTGGAGATACTTTGCCGAGAGACATTGATTTGTTCTGCTAGCTTTTCCTGGGACCAACCTTTTTCCTTTCGGAGCTCAAATAGTTTTTCTGCGAGTTTCATGATTCTATCCTCCTTTTTCTACCTCTATCCTAACAATTTTTACTTATAATGAGAATACAATCTCTTGTACTATTTGTCAACCAGAGGGTGCACCTTTTGTTGCAGTCTGTCTCGGGGAAATATGATATACTAGGTAAGAAAAAGCGAAGAAATTATGAAAAAGGAATGAAAGATGAAAGAATTTTTTGCCCTCCCCAAGCAAATTCAAATGCGGGAATGGATGAGCTTTGTAGCACGGATTTTAGAGAGTGCCATTACTCCTTTTATGGCCATGTACTATGTTCAATATTTTGGAGCCTTTTGGGCGGGGTTATTGATGATCACAACCAAACTCATTGGTTTTTTAGCTGGACTGTATGGTGGACATTTGGCGGATCTTTGGGGACGTAAGAAAGTCATTGACTGGGGAAACTTTGGTCTTGCTAGTGGCTACTTTCTTGTGCTGCTGGCAAATATGCCTAATCATATTTTTCCCTTTTTGACTTTTGTCGGAATGTTGCTGGCAGAGACCGCAGGAACTTTCTCTTGGCCGGCTATTGATGCGATGATTATTGATTTGACCGACGAGCAAAATCGCCGTTTCGTTTATACGATTAGTTATTGGTTTGTCAATGTATCCGTTATGTTAGGAGCAGGGCTTGCAGGTTTCTTTTACGACCACCATTTTTTTGAGCTGCTTCTGGTTTTGACGGTGATTAGCTTCTTGAATTTTTTCCTCGCTTGGAAATATTTTTCAGAAAGCAAGCCAGCTAATCTGGTCTTTGAGCATGGTAGCAGTCCTTTGGCAACTGTGAAAAATTATGTTTCTGTTTTTCAGGACAAAATTTTCCTACTTTATACGTTAGGGACTGTATTTAATGGTGTTATCTGGTTGCAAATTGACAATTATATACCCGTTCATTTGAAAGAGTCATTCATCGCGAGTAGTGTTTTCGGTATTCATATTTCAGGAGCTAAGATGCTCAGTATCATGGTTTTTATCAATACCCTGATTATTGTTTGCTTCATAACGACTGCCAATCGTTTGACCAAGGAAATGAAGATCATACCGCAGTTTTTATTGGGAAGTATTATCTTTGACTTGGGTATGCTTTTCACCATTGTCTTCAGGAGTTTCTGGGCTCTGTTTTTGCTAGCCATTCTCTATACTATGGGGGAACTCATCTGCATGCCGCCAAGCCAAGTTTTGCGGGCGGAAATGATGAATGAGAATAAGCTCGGAACCTACTCAGGTTTCCTTAATATGGCGCAGCCTTTAGCGTCTATTTTAGCGGGGGCGATGATTTCTATCAGCGCTGCAACAGGTGCTGTAGGTGTTTGGCTCGTTTTTATTGTGTGTGCAGTACTTGGGCTGCTTCTTATCATCAGAGCAGCGCATTTACACGGAATTGCAAATCAATTATAGAAAGTGAAAATAATGTACGAATATTTTAAAGGAATCATCAGTAAAATTACAGCCAAGTACATCGTATTGGAAGTCAACTCTATCGGTTATATCTTGCATGTAGCCAATCCCTATGCCTACTCAGGTCAGGTCAATCAAGAAACTCAGATTTATGTGCACCAAGTTGTTCGTGAGGATGCCCATCTGCTCTACGGTTTTCGCTCAGAAGATGAGAAAAAGCTCTTTCTCAGTCTGATCTCGGTCTCAGGGATTGGTCCTGTGTCAGCTCTTGCTATCATCGCAGCTGATGACAATGCTGGCTTGGTTCAAGCGATCGAGACTAAGAACATCACCTACTTGACCAAGTTCCCTAAAATTGGCAAGAAAACAGCCCAGCAGATGGTGCTGGACTTGGAAGGCAAGGTAGTCGTGGCTAGTGATGACCTTCCTTCCAAGGTCGCAGTGCAAACCAGCGCTGAAAACCAAGAACTGGAAGAAGCTATGGAAGCCATGCTGGCACTGGGCTACAAGGCGACTGAACTTAAGAAAATCAAGAAATTCTTTGAAGGAACGACGGATACAGCAGAGAACTATATCAAGTCGGCCCTTAAGATGTTGGTCAAATAGGAGTATAATATGCCAAAACGCTGTGGTTGGGTAAAAATGAATAATCCCTTATATGTAGCCTATCATGATGAGGAGTGGGGGCAACCCCTTCATGATGACCGCGCTCTTTTTGAACTGCTCTGTATGGAGACTTATCAGGCTGGTCTGTCTTGGGAAACGGTACTCAACAAACGCCAGGCTTTCCGAGAAGCATTTCATGGCTATCAAATTCAAGCGGTCGCGGAAATGACAGATGGGGAGTTGGAAGCCTTGTTAGAGAATCCAGCCATCATCCGAAATCGTGCCAAGCTCTTTGCGACACGCTCCAATGTCCAAGCATTTTTACAAGTTCAGGAAGCATATGGCTCCTTTGATGCCTATCTCTGGTCTTTTGTCAATGGACAAACCATCATCAATGATGTCCCCGACTATCGCTTAGCCCCAGCTAAAACGTCTTTATCTGAGAAAATATCCAAGGATCTCAAAAAACGTGGTTTCAAATTCACAGGTCCAGTTGCGGTTTTGGCTTTTCTACAAGCAGCAGGTTTGATTGACGACCACGAAAATGATTGTGAGTGGAAAAACGGAAATTAGTGAGTCCAAGCGTCTAACTATCTGAGAAAATAGAAAAAGCTGAGAAAATTATCTCAGCTTTTTGATTATATGCTAGTAACTTTTATAGTGCAGTAAGAAATGTCAGTCCACCTAAGACAACGCCAGCTGAGTTTGGAATAATTAGTATCCAATCCTTCTTAGGCTCTTTTGTCCATCCGTAAATAACCCAAATTAAACAAGATACTGCTGCGGATAAAGGCTGGAATGGTTGAGCTTTGTTGCCTTGTAAATTGGCAAAAATTTGTGGGATGTAGGCGATAAATACAATAATCCCGATAAAGGCCCCGATTGAACCGACAATTTGATTTATTTTTTGTTTAGTCATATACACCTCCTTTAAAAAGATATCATAGAAATAAGCAAAATGCAATAAATTCAGACACAAATTGTAACGAAAATCAATACCAAAGCACAAAAATGGAGAAATTGTTTATTTTTTGTTATCGTCAAAGCGAATGACTTGCTCCTGTGCATCTACATAGGCGTGAACGCCAAAGGGAACAATGGCTCTTGGCGTTGCGTGGCCGACATTTAGATTATAGACAATCGGGATATTGTTATCAATGATATCCAATAGTGCTTCCTTATAGTCGTCATAGAAGGTTTCATCCATTGGTTTCCCGACCAAGAGTCCACTGATGACCTTAAATATCCCAGTTTCTTTCAAAGCCTGCAACATTTTTTTGAAATCCTCAGGTTCAGGTTTTTCTTCACTTGTTTCTAGCAAGAGGATCTTTCCTTCCCAGTCGGATAAGTCAGGGAAGAGTTTGTACTTTTGGCAGAGCTCCGTGCTGTCTGCGTATCGAGAATTGTCAAAGATATCATAGAGAGATTCAAGGCAACCTCCGAGAATTTCTCCCTCAAACTGGGTATTTCCTTGTAACAAGTCAAAACCTGCATTTACATGACTGATACGAGCTGTTCCCAGGGCCTTGGGACTAAAATCAGTCCGTTCCTCATACCAAAGGTCGCTAGGGCGGATTTCTGAGATTCTCCCAGTCTCGATCAATTCTTTAAAGTAGTGGAGGCTATAGGGCAACATTTCTTTGTCTAACTCACAAATGTCCGCTAGAAATGATTGGCCGTAAAAAGTCTTGATTCCTAGTTTATGCAACATAAGGTGGTTCATAGTGGTATCCGAGAAGCCAAGAAAAATCTTTTGTTTGATAACTTTTTGTAGTTGGTCATTTTCAAAAAGGTAGGGTAGCAAGCGATAGGTATCATCCCCACCGATGGCGCATAGGATCATGTCGATGCTATCGTCCGAAAAGGCCTGCATCAAATCCTCTGCACGCGTCTTGGGATGATCCTTGATAAAGTCCAAGCCCTTTAGCGAATGGGGCAAAAAGACAGGATTGAGTCCAAGATCCTTGAGACGCTGGATACCTAGCTCCACTTCATGTTTGACAAAATACTCTCCGATAACACCACTAGACAAACTAACAATACCAATAGTAGAAACCATACCTCATCCTCCTAGAAATTGATTGAGCCTATTTTATCACAAAAGGTGAGAGAAAACTACAATAATGAGACTCAGAAGTGCTATTGAATCTCAAGAAAGCAGGAAAAAAAGCAACCCCCTATGCAGTTGCTTTTCGTTTTTCTAATCTCGCTAGATATGAGTTACTTGGTCAACTCTTGATTATAGGAGAGAGCTAAATCAATCCAGTAAGGAAGTTCTTTTTGACCTTCGATATCTAGGTCTATATAGCCATGATAAGGTCTCCCTCTCATCAATGTAGTATGAGCTCCTGTTCGGGGTAGAACTTGCTTTTCTATTTCTTTGCCAATTCTCACCATAACCAGCTCGTCCTTTCTGGAACTGACTGTAAGGACCATTTTCCCACGAATCATAAAGGCAAGGCCACCAAACAGTTTCTTTTCTTCTAGCTCTTCTTCGAAAATTTGGGGAGGAAGTTTGAGTGCTAGAATTTTTCGAATCTGCTGAGCTAAAGATTGACTATATGCCATAGCTTTTCACTTTTCTTAATAACGTGATGGGCCCGCGCTTGCACTTCGGATATTGAAACGTTTCTTGAGATAGAAGCGAAGAGCGAGAAGGGCAGCTCCCAGGATAGCCAAAGGCAATGGAGCAAGGACTGGATTGAGGTTGGCTGGTAGGAAGCTTGTTGCAAAGAAGACAACCAACCAAAGGACCATAGCGGCCAGGATGACGAGGATTGACTTCCAGAAAGGAGGGCGCTGGCTACGATCTGTGTCTGGTCCATAATACTGGTAGACAAAGTAGTACATCAAGTAGAAGGCCACCCCTCCGACAAGTCCAACCAACAAGAGGGTAATCAACCCATAGCCAATAGCCTGATCTGTAGAGAAGAAGGTAGTCAGAGCGCTAACCAATGCAAAGAGACTGGTGATAAAAAGGGCTGAGTCCATAATCATGAGTTTTGGATCATCATTTTCTTTTGGATGCTCTTTTTCATATTGCTCTTTGACAGTGAAGCTATGAGCCCAATGAGTTGGAGCCCCGTAGAGGGAACGAGCTGTTGTTCCTTTGGCTTGCTCTTCAAGGATTTTAGGAATGACTTCCTCAAAAACAGCCTTGATTTCAGCGTCTGTTTTACCATCTTTGATAAATTGTTGGGTAGCGATGTGGATAAACTCTTGGTTTTTCTTAGTTAATTTTTGTAAATCAATCTGAGACATAGGGATTCCTCTTAGAACCATTTTTTATGGATGAGATAGAGAGTGAGCGAAACACTCATAGCAAAGGCGATAAAGACGATTAACCAGAAGGCGTGAGGCTCGCCGTTCAGAGGGATTTCATTATCCTTAAAGTTCATCCCGTAGGCTGAGAAGATCATGGTTGGGACAGACATAACGATGGTCACGAGAGCCAGGGTTTTCATGATGTTGTTCTGGTTATTGGAAATGATAGAGGCAAAGGTCTCTGTCATAGAGTGAAGGACGTTTCCATAGATATCTGCCATCTCAATGGCCTGTTGGGTTTCAATCAGAGTGTCTTCGAGTAGGTCTTCGTCTTCTAGGTATTTCTTGATATTGCTAGTTGCGCTGGTCAATTTTTTAATCACGCGCTCGTTCGTCTTAAGTGAGGCCTTGAAATAGACGATGGTCTTTTCCAATTCCATGAGCTCGATCAGCTCTTCGTTTCGAGTAGACTTGTGAAGTTGACTTTCGATTTGTTCACTCTTACGGTCGATCGAACGAAGGGCCGTAAGGTAAAGTTCGGCGTTGCGATAGAGAATCTGGAAGATAAAGCGTGAACGCATGAAGGTGTAAAAGTTGCGCAGTCTACGGTTGATAAAGACATCGAGAACGGGGAGGGGTTCCAAGCAGGTGGTGATAATGGTTTCCTCTGTGATGATAATCCCCAGCGGAATCGTAACGTAGTAGGTACGATTGTTTCTTTCCTCTGTGATGGGAACGTCCACGATGATCAAAGTGTACTCATCTTCGATGGTAATACGGGACATTTCTTCCGCATCGAGCGGTGCTCGAAGGTCGGCAATGTCAATGTCGAAGGCGTTAGCGATTTCCAACGATTCATTTTGTGTAGGATTGACGAGGTTGATCCAAGTACCCGGTTCAAGCGTGTCGATCTCTTTAAATTCCGTTGTTGTTGAGAGAAAAACTTGTTTCATATCCCCTATCCTTTCCTACTATTTCAGTGTTTGATTTTTTGCACCGTACTATTATACTACAAAATCGGCTTTTTGGGTAATAGAATTTCACATTTTTTGGTATAATGGAAAGCAATAATGGACTAGAAAGAACAAATATGCAAGATAAAATTGTGATTCATGGGGCGCGTGCCCATAACTTAAAAAATATTGATGTGGAGATTCCACGAGACAAGCTAGTCGTTGTGACTGGTTTGTCAGGGTCTGGGAAATCCAGTCTGGCCTTTGATACCCTTTATGCGGAGGGGCAACGCCGCTATGTAGAGAGCTTGTCAGCCTATGCTCGCCAGTTTTTGGGCAACATGGAAAAACCAGATGTGGATGCCATTGATGGCCTCAGCCCGGCTATTTCCATCGACCAGAAAACCACCAGCAAAAACCCTCGCTCGACCGTGGGAACGACGACTGAAATCAATGATTATCTGCGTCTCCTCTACGCACGTGTGGGGACGCCTTACTGTATTAACGGGCATGGGGCTATCAAGGCTTCTTCTGTAGAACAAATCGTGGATAAGGTTTTGGAGTTGCCGGAACGGCAACGTCTGCAAATTTTAGCTCCGGTCATCCGTAAGAAAAAAGGGCAACATAAGAGTGTCATTGAAAAGATTCAGAAAGACGGTTATGTCCGCGTCCGTGTGGATGGGGAAGTTTATGATGTGACCGAAGTGCCAGAGTTATCCAAGAGCAAGCAACACAATATTGATGTTGTGGTTGACCGTATTATCATTAAGGAGGGCATCCGTAGCCGTCTCTTTGATTCCATTGAGGCTGCCCTTCGTATCGCAGAAGGCTATGTGATTATCGACACTATGGATGATTCGGAGTTGCTCTTCTCTGAGCATTATGCTTGCCCAGTTTGTGGATTTACCGTACCAGAGTTAGAGCCTCGTCTCTTCTCCTTCAATGCTCCTTTTGGCTCTTGTAGTGAGTGTGACGGTTTGGGCATCAAGCTAGAGGTGGATGTTGACTTGGTGGTTCCTGATACCAGCAAAACTTTGCGTGAGGGAGCCTTAGCACCTTGGAATCCTATCTCATCTAACTACTATCCAAATATGCTGGAACAAGCCATGACAGCCTTTGGAGTGGATATGGATAAGTCATTTGAAGACTTGTCAGAAGAAGATAAGAACTTGATTCTCTACGGCTCGGATGGCAAGGAATTCCATTTCCACTATGAAAATGAATTTGGCGGTGTGCGCGATATCGACATTCCGTTTGAGGGAGTCGTCAATAATATCAAGCGTCGTTATCACGAAACCAATAGTGACTACACGCGCACCCAGATGCGTCTCTACATGAATGAGCTGACCTGCGGAACTTGTCACGGCTATCGTCTCAACGATCAGGCCTTGTCTGTTCGTGTGGGTGGTGAGCAAGGGCCACATATCGGTGAAATCTCAGATTTGTCTATCGCAGACCATTTGGAGTTGGTGAGCCAGTTGACCTTGTCTGAAAATGAAGCCATTATTGCTCGTCCCATTCTCAAGGAAATCAAGGATCGCTTGACCTTCCTCAATAACGTGGGGCTTAACTATTTGACGCTGTCACGTTCGGCAGGAACCCTGTCAGGTGGGGAGAGTCAGCGAATTCGCTTGGCGACTCAGATTGGGTCCAACCTCTCAGGTGTCCTCTATATATTGGATGAGCCGTCGATTGGTCTCCACCAGAGGGATAATGACCGCCTGATTGCCAGTCTGAAAAAGATGCGTGACTTGGGCAATACTCTCATCGTGGTAGAACACGACGAAGATACCATGCGTGAGGCGGATTATCTGATTGACGTTGGTCCGGGTGCCGGTGTTTTTGGTGGAGAGATTGTTGCTGCAGGAACACCCAAGCAGGTGGCCCGTAACAGTAAGTCTATTACAGGCCAGTACTTGTCAGGTAAACGTGCCATTCCAGTACCAGAAGAGCGCCGTGCCGGAAATGGTCGCTTTATCGAAGTGACAGGAGCGCGTGAGAACAACTTGCAAAATATTACCGCTCGCTTCCCATTAGGAAAATTCATCGCAGTGACAGGGGTGTCAGGTTCAGGGAAGTCGACCTTGATCAACAGCATCCTCAAAAAAGCCATTGCGCAGAAGCTAAACCGCAATTCAGACAAACCTGGTAAGTTTAAAACGATTACTGGGATTGAGCATGTCGATCGTCTGATTGATATTGACCAGAGTCCAATCGGACGGACGCCGAGATCCAATCCAGCTACCTATACAGGAGTTTTTGACGACATACGTGACCTTTTTGCCCAGACAAACGAAGCTAAGATTCGAGGCTACAAGAAGGGCCGTTTCAGTTTCAACGTCAAGGGCGGTCGTTGCGAAGCCTGCTCAGGTGACGGGATCATCAAGATTGAGATGCACTTCTTGCCAGATGTTTACGTGGCTTGTGAAGTCTGCCACGGGACTCGCTACAACAGTGAAACCCTAGAAGTCCACTATAAGGAAAAGAATATCTCGCAGGTTTTGGACATGACCGTCAACGATGCGGTGGAATTCTTCCAACACATTCCCAAGATTCAGCGTAAACTTCAGACCATCAAGGATGTGGGGCTGGGCTATGTAACGCTAGGGCAACCGGCTACCACCCTTTCTGGAGGAGAAGCTCAGCGTATGAAGTTGGCTAGTGAACTCCACAAACGCTCGACAGGGAAATCCTTCTACATTCTGGATGAGCCAACTACAGGGCTTCACACTGAGGATATCGCTCGCTTGCTTAAAGTCTTGGCTCGCTTTGTCGACGATGGGAATACTGTCCTCGTCATCGAGCACAATCTAGATGTTATCAAGACAGCAGACCATATCATCGATTTGGGACCTGAGGGCGGTGTCGGTGGTGGAACCATCATCGCAACAGGAACCCCAGAAGAAGTAGCGGCCAATGAAGCCAGCTACACAGGACAGTATTTGAAAGGAAAGTTACATCATGAATAAACGTGTGCAAGCATTTCTAGCTAAAATGCAAGAAAAAGAACTAGATGGTATCATCATCAACAACCTTAAAAACGTCTATTACCTGACTGGTTTTTGGGGTTCAAATGGAACCGTTTTTATCAGTCGTGACCGTCAGGTTTTGGTGACAGACTCTCGCTATATCATTGCAGCTAAGCAAGAAGTAACAGGTTTTGAGATTGTGGCTGACCGTGACGAATTGGCTGTTATTGCAGGCATCGTTAAGGATATGGGCTTGTCTCGCATCGGTTTTGAGGACGAGATTTCGGTCTCTTATTACCACCGTATGCAGGCAGCTTTTGCGGGAATTGACTTGCTTCCACAGACTCAGTTTGTTGAAGCACTTCGAATGATTAAGGATGAAAAGGAGATTGCGACTATTCGCAAGGCTTGTTCTATCTCAGACCAAGCTTTCCGCGATGCCCTTGACTTTATCAAACCAGGAAAGACTGAAATTGAGATTGCCAACTTCCTTGACTTCCGTATGCGGGAGCTAGGAGCATTTGGCTTATCTTTTGACACGATTCTAGCCAGTGGTATCAACTCTTCTAAACCCCATGCCCATCCTATGCACAAACCAGTGGAGCTGGGAGAAGCCATTACCATGGACTTCGGCTGTCTCTACGACCACTATGTCAGCGATATGACACGGACCATTTATCTAGGCCATGTCAGTGACGAGCAAGCAGAGATTTACAATACGGTTCTGAAAGCCAACCAAGCTCTGATTGACCAAGCCAAGGCAGGTCTAGGTTTCCGTGACTTTGACAAAATTCCTCGTGATATTATCATTGAGGCAGGCTATGGCGACTACTTTACTCATGGTATTGGCCATGGTATTGGACTGGACATCCACGAAGAACCCTACTTTAGCCAAACTTCCAAAGAAGTCATTAAATCTGGTATGGTCTTGACTGATGAACCGGGTATCTATATTGAAGGTAAATACGGGGTTCGTATCGAGGATGATATCCTCATTACAGATAACGGTTGTGAGTTATTGACACTTGCTCCAAAAGAATTGATTGTTATCTAAAAAATGAGATAAATCATTGACTTTTATATTTTAAAGGTTTATACTGATAGACGAAAACGGTAGGTGAGGCTACCATAGGGATACGGATGACTACCGCAAAGCAGTGGAGACACTACTCGTTGGTCAACAGTCCTGGTCGCGAAGGCCAAGACTAAGCTCATTTCATTGCCCTATGGAGTTAAAGCTTGAACGAAAAAACAGATAATTAGTTTTTTAATCCTGCCATTTTATGGCAGGATTTTCTACTGTTTTAGAACAGGGAAAGGAGACAGACGATGCAGATTGACGACCACCCAGAACCGCACATACACAGCCAATCGCTGATTTGTGTCGTTCTGCCCTTATAAAGTGATTGGTCTCTGTGTATGAAACACATCATTCATACAGATAGGAGAAACCAATGAAAACTACAAAAGAAAGATTAGCAGTAGCTATTCACACACCTTTAAACGAAACTCTATCTTTTTATAAGACAAGTCTAACAGGCTTGACTGAGGAGCAGGTGGAGAAAAATCGTGACCTATATGGCGAAAACACCATCACCAAGGGTCAAGAAGACAGTATCTTCAAAAAGATTTACGAATCGATTATCAATCCATTTACAATCATCCTGTTGGTCATCGCTATGATTTCCATGGTGACCAATGTCTGGTTGGCGAAGCCTGGGCAAGAAGATCCGACGACCTCTATCATCATCGTCGTTCTCGTTCTAATCTCTGGTGGCATACGCTTTGTTCAAGAATTGCGGAGTGACAAGGCTGCGACCAATCTATCCAAAATGATTGTGAACACAGCCACAGTTATTCGCGAAGGCCAGAGTTTAGAGGTCGCAATTGAAGATTTGGTCGTTGGAGATATAGTCAAGTTAAGTGCTGGGGATATGATACCAGCAGACCTCATTTTAATTGAATCACGTGATTTCTTTGTCCAACAGTCTGGTTTGACAGGTGAAAGTGACTCGGTTGAAAAACTAGCCTTGTCAAAAATGAGTCAGTCAAACTTCGATAGTCTGCTAGAAGCAGAAGCGCTCGCCTTTATGGGAACCAACGTGATATCAGGAAGTGCCAAGGCTTTGATTCTAGCGGTCGGTGATGATACCATGATGGGAGAAATCGAGCAGACCCTCAATACCTATGACGAACCGACCTCTTTTGAACGGGAGATGAACAGCATCTCTTGGCTCTTGATCCGTTTGATGTTGGTCATGGTTCCCATCGTGTTTCTCTCCAATGGCTTGACAGACGGCGACTGGCTGGAAGCAGGTGTGTTTGCACTGAGTGTTGGTGTTGGATTGACACCTGAGATGCTTCCTATGATCATCACGGCCAGTTTAGCAAAAGGTTCCATTATCATGGCCAAGGAAAAAGTCGTCATCAAAAAACTCAATGCCATACAAGACCTAGGTGCTATTGATATCCTGTGTACGGATAAAACCGGAACCCTTACCCAAGACGAAATTGTCCTTGAATATCCTTTGGATATACATGGAGATTTGGATTTATCTGTGTTGAGACGTGCCTATCTCAATTCCTATTTTCAAACCGGTTTGAAAAACTTGATGGACCGTGCCATTATCAGTAGAACTGAAAAAGAAGCTAAAGAACACGCTATTCTACAAAATTTGGATACTAGCTTCCAAAAAATCGATGAACTTCCATTTGACTTTGAACGTAGACGGATGAGTGTCATCGTCAAGGATGAAAACGAAGTTGTTAGTTTGGTAACCAAGGGTGCCCTAGAGGAAATGCTTGCGATTTCAACCCATGTGGAATATCAAGGTCAGATTAGCCCTCTGACGGATGATATCCGAGTGGAAATCTTAAAAGAAGTAGATCAACTTAATCAACAGGGATTGCGAGTCTTGGGAGTCGCCTATAAAACAGGCCTAAAAGAAGGTTTTGCTTACTCCGTTGAAGATGAAAAAGAGATGATTCTAACCGGATATCTTGCCTTTCTAGATCCACCAAAACCATCAGCAGCACCTGCTATCCAAGCTTTGTTAGAACACGGTGTTCAAACAAAGATCTTGACGGGAGACAATGAGAAGGTAACCCAAGCAGTATGCGAAAAAGTTGGTTTAGACGTTGATCAAATCTTGTTGGGTTCTGATATTGACGCTATGACGGACGAAGAATTGGCCCAAGCAGTTGAGAAAGTGACTGTCTTTGCCAAACTCTCTCCGGATCAAAAAGCACGAATCATTTTACAAATCAAATCGAATGGACATTGTGTCGGCTATATGGGAGATGGGATCAATGATGCCCCTTCTATGAAAGTGGCAGATGTGGGGATTTCTGTTGATACAGCAGTAGATATTGCCAAAGAAACGGCTGATGTCATTTTGTTAGATAAGGATTTGATGGTGCTTGAAAAAGGGCTGGTTGAAGGACGCAAAGTCTATGCTAATATGACCAAATATATCAAGATGACGGTCAGCTCTAATTTCGGGAACATTTTCTCTCTGCTAGTGTCTGGTATCTTTTTACCTTTCCTTCCTATGGCTCCGATTCACTTGATTGTGTTGAACCTCGTCTACGACCTTTCTTGCATTGCCTTGCCATTTGATAATGTGGATGAAGACTTTTTGAAACATCCTCATAAGTGGGAGGCTAAGTCTATTACTCGCTTTATGATTTGGATGGGTCCGATTTCTTCTGCCTTTGATATTTTGACCTTTATCTTACTCTATTTTGTCATTGTCCCAATGGCGACAGGTCAAGCCTATGCTCACGGAGCAGAGTCTGCAACGGGCTTTATTATTTTGTTCCAGACAGGTTGGTTCATTGAATCCATGTGGTCCCAAACCATGGTTATCCATATGCTCCGTTCAGCAAAACTTCCTTTCTTACAAAGTCGTCCATCATGGTTTGTTCTTGGGACAACCTTGCTAGCAGCTAGTTTTGTGACCTTCCTTCCCTACTCTTCAATTGCTAGCCTGCTTCATTTAACCCCTTTGGAACCAATTTATTTCCTCTTTTTGCTTTTGATTATCGTTCTCTATATGATAAGTGTTACAGTTGTGAAACGAATCTATATCAAAAAATTTAAAAGTTGGTTATAAATTGATTTTGTCAAGAAAAAAGTACGAAAATCGCGAAAAAAGTTAATTTTTTTTAAAAATAGGTCGCAAGTCGGATGTTTTTTATGGTATAATAGACTAAACTGATAGTAACATGTAGCGAAAGGGGTAGGTACATGATCAAAATTTATACAGTCTCAAGTTGTACTAGCTGTAAAAAAGCGAAAACCTGGCTCAATGCCCACCAGTTAAGTTATAAAGAACAAAATCTCGGTAAAGAAGGAATTACAAGAGAAGAGTTATTAGATATTCTCACGAAAACAGATAATGGAATTGCCAGTATCGTTTCGTCAAAAAACCGCTACGCTAAGGCACTTGGAGTTGACATCGAGGATTTGAGTGTCAATGAAGTGCTCAACTTAATCATGGAAACACCACGGATCTTAAAGAGTCCGATTCTCGTTGACGAGAAGCGCCTACAAGTCGGCTATAAAGAAGATGATATCCGTGCCTTCTTGCCACGCTCTGTCCGTAATGTAGAAAATGCAGAAGCACGTCTACGTGCAGCTCTATAAAACATCAAGGCTGGGAGTGACTCCTGGCCTTGTTTGCTCTTTTGTTTTAAAATCATGTGAGGAATTATGAAAAAGTTACTAATTGCTAGTTTTGCTCTCCTCTTTTTGCTTGCGGGATGTGGGCAAAAAAAGGAAACTCCTGCTGCTACCACAACAGCATCTGAACCTCTTCAATCAAACCTTCCCGTTTTGGACAATGCCGAAAAGAATACGGTTGTTACCAAGACCCTGTTGATGCCGAAGTCAGAAAATGGAACGCAGCAGACTCAGACCATTACCTATAAAGGTAATCAGTTTTTGACCTTGACCATTCAGCAAAAACGACCTGTCGGGGATGAACTCAAGACCTTTATCTCTGAAAATGGCCTAGAGGAGACGCAAAAAGCGCTTCTAGAAGCGGAAGAAAAGGATGAGACCATCCAAGAGGCACGCAAACTAGCAGGATTTACACTGGAAACCAAGCTACTCAGCGAGACAGAAATTCAGACTACAACAACTTATGATTTTCAAGTGCTGGATGTCAAAAAGGCATCTCAGCTGGAATATTTAAAAAATATCGGTCTTGAAAATCTCTTAAAAAACGAACCTAGCCAATATATTGCAGATAGAGTGGCAAATGGGGCGACAGAACAATAGAAAATCCAAATTAATAGACTGACTTATTTGTAGAACGTCAGGGAATGTGCTATAATAGTACTATTCTAAGGAAAGAGGGTGTTAGAATGGGATTTACTGAAGAAACTGTACGGTTTAAATTGGATGATTCCAATAAGAAAGAAATTAGCGAAACGTTGACAGACGTCTATGCTTCTTTGAACGACAAGGGCTACAATCCGATTAACCAGATCGTCGGTTATGTACTGAGTGGTGACCCTGCCTACGTTCCTCGTTATAACAATGCACGAAATCAAATCCGTAAGTATGAGCGTGATGAAATTGTTGAAGAATTGGTACGCTACTACCTTAAAGGACAAGGAGTCGATCTATAATCTATGAGAATTATGGGATTGGACGTCGGTTCAAAAACAGTAGGGGTGGCTATTAGCGATCCACTAGGCTTCACCGCTCAGGGACTTGAAATCATCCAGATTAATGAGGATCAGGGCCAGTTTGGTTTTGATCGTATCAAGGAATTGGTTGACATCTATAAGGTGGAACGCTTTGTAGTAGGTCTGCCTAAAAACATGAACAATACCAGCGGTCCGCGGGTAGAAGCCAGTCAAGCCTACGGAGCAAAATTAGAGGAACTTTTTGGTTTACCAGTAGACTATCAGGATGAGCGTTTGACGACCGTTGCTGCGGAGCGTATGTTGATTGAACAAGCAGATATCAGCCGTAACAAACGCAAGAAAGTTATTGATAAGCTGGCTGCTCAGTTGATTTTGCAAAATTATTTAGATAGAAAATTTTAAGACAGAGGAGAAACTATGTCACACGATCACAACCATGACCACGAAGAACGTGAATTGATTACACTAGTAGATGAGCAAGGAAATGAAACCTTGTTTGAAATTCTTTTGACCATCGATGGGAAAGAAGAATTTGGTAAAAACTATGTTCTGCTAGTGCCAGTTAACGCAGAAGAAGATGAAAATGGTGAAGTTGAAATCCAAGCTTACTCATTCATCGAAAATGAAGACGGAACAGAAGGCGAATTGCAACCAATCCCAGAAGACTCAGAAGACGAATGGAACATGATTGAAGAAGTCTTCAACAGCTTTATGGAAGAGTAAAAATGTCCGGGGGACATTTTTAGCCCTGCGCCAGAAATTAGAAACGCAGGAACGTTTGGGGAACATTTTTACCCTTACGCTAAAAATAAAGACCGTAAGTAAGTCCGGTGGATGTTTTTAGCCCTGCGCCAGAAATTAGAAACGCAGGAACGTTCGGGGGACGTTTTTAGCCCAACTCCCAGAAATTGGAGAGAGTTGGAATATCCGGGGGACGTTTTTAGCCCACGTTGAAATTCATAGTAGCTAGTGATTAGCTAACCAGGTAAGAGGTTGGGATTTTAGTCCTGACCTCACTTTTTATTTGTAATCATACTTTGATGCGGTAGTTGATTGGACTTTTGTTAAGGAGACATGTATGTTTGAAGTAGAAGAATGGCTTCATAGTCGGATTGGTTTAAACTTTAGATCTGGCCTTGGACGAATGCAGCGAGCTGTGGATTTGCTGGGGAATCCTGAGAAGGCTTATCCCATTATCCATGTAACAGGGACTAACGGTAAAGGGTCAACTATTGCCTTTATGAGGGAGTTGTTTGTTGCTCATGGTAAAAAAGTTGGTACTTTTACCTCTCCTCATATCATCAGCATCCATGATCGAATCTGTATCAATGGGCAACCAATCGCAGAGGAAGACTTTGTCCGTATAGCCAACCAAGTCAAGGAGATGGAGAAAATTCTTTTAGAAACACATGATCAATTGTCTTTCTTTGAGTTGTTGACCTTGATTGCTTTGCTTTATTTTAAAGAGCAGGGAGTGGATCTAGTCCTGCTAGAGGTGGGGATTGGTGGTTTGCTTGACACGACTAATGTCGTAACAGGAGAGATTGCAGTTATTACTTCCATTGGGCTAGATCATCAGGAGACCTTGGGCGATAGTCTAGAGGAAATAGCCGAGCAGAAAGCTGGTATTTTCAAGGCCGGCAAGCAGGCAGTCATTGCTAAGCTCGCTCCAGAAGCTAAACTTGTCTGTCAAAATACAGCAAGAGAGTTAGGTGTGGATCTCTATCAAGCTGGGCTAGACTTCTCCTTGAATGCTGGGGATTTTTCAAGCAGCCTAGCGAGTTTTTCACAACTTGAAATTAGTTTGGAAGGTGTTTATCAGCAAGAAAATGCCGCCTTGGCTTTACAAAGCTTTCTTCTGTTTATGGTGTCAAGAGGTGAAGGGGTTGAAGAAGAGCTTGTCAGACAGGCCTTGAAAGAAACCCACTGGGCAGGGCGATTGGAACGGATTCGCCCGCAAATCTACCTAGATGGGGCTCACAATCTGCCAGCTTTAAGTCGTCTAGTAGAGTTTATCCAGGGGAAAATCCAGCAAGGTTACCAGGTTCGCATCCTTTTTGGAGCACTTAAACGCAAGGATTATCAGGGGATGCTAGGCTATCTATCTGAGCAGTTGCCTCAGGTAAAACTTAAGGTAACAGGCTTTGACTACCAAGGCTCTCTGGATGAAAAGGATGTGGTAGGTTATGATTTGATTCCTTCCTATGGCGACTTTATCAGAGAATTTGAAGATAAGGCCAATGGCCAGGACTTGCTTTTCGTGACGGGATCCCTCTACTTTATCTCGGAAGTTCGAGCAAGTTTGGTAGGAAGCGACGAGATTAGTTGACCTTATAGGTTTATGTTGCTATACTGTAGGCAGGAGGTATATCTGGAAACGATTCCAGCAAAACATTGGCACAAAAGAAAGGAAATCGCTATGAAAACGAAAACATTCACACTTTCTATTGCTTCCCTAGCAATTCTTAGTCTTTTAGCAGCTTGTGGACCTAAAGCACAAGCCCCTGCCCAGCAATCTGCTCAGCAATCATCTACTCAACAAGAATCATCTTCTAGCGCTGCGACAAGTGCTAGTCAATCACAGGCGTCCTCAAGTCAGGACACTACTGTAGCTCAACCTACGAATATCGATGGTACCTATACTGGAAAAGATGAGAATGACCAAATCACTCTTGTTGTAACAGGTAAAACTGGCACATGGACTGAGGTCGAGCCAGATGGGGATAAGGAAATCAAGCAAGTCAGCTTTGAACCAGAAAAACAACGTGTCATTATCGGTGATGATGTCAAAATTTACACGGTTAATGGTAATCAATTGATTATCGATGATATGGATCGTGACCCATCTGATCAAGTGGTACTAACAAAATAGAACTTCAAATTTAACTAAATAGAAGTTCGGAATTAAGGTTCCGACTTTACCTTCTACGACCTCAATAGCGACTGTCCTAGGATTTGTTCGATATTGAAAAATATAAATAATTATGGAAAGAATTATCATTTTGGTAGTTCTTTTTAAGTTTCTTAATACCCTAGTTAAAAAGATAAGAGGGGCAGCGCTTCATATAGTGTGGGTGTAGTTTAGAAATCTTGCAGTTCTTGGAATAGTTTGCATAGAAAAAGGTAAACGGTTGCCATCTACCCCTGAACTGAGGTATACTAGTAGAAACACTAGTTTATCAAGCAGTTAAGGAGAATGTTAGAAAAGGAAGGGGATGTATGACAGCTAGAAAAATGCAGCTACTCATGTCCAAATATGGTTTTAGTATTACCATCATGTTGGCAGAGTTGTTTATCGTCTTTGGTTTATTTCTCTATCTAGGGCAAATGGCTCCTATTCTCTGGATTATCCTAGTCATTTTAGTGAGCTTAGCGACCATTGTATCGATTGTCAATCGGTCCATGAATCCTGAGAGTAAGGTAACATGGCTGTTAGTAGCCTTTGTGCCAGTGTTTGGTCCCTTACTCTATATCATGTTTGGAGAACGCCGTTTATCTAAAAAAGAAATGAAGCAGCTAAAGCAACTCCAATCAATGGTTGATCGAGAGGACAATAGCAGAGCTCTCCGTTTGGAGTTAAAAGAGCAAGACAAGTCAGCTTACGGCGTTATCAAATCTCTCCTCAGCATGGACACGAATGCTGATGTCTATGATCGAACGGATACACAATTTTTTGCATCTGGTGAAAGCCTGTGGCGCCAGATGCTAGAGGATCTCAAGAAGGCTGAGAAATTTATCTTTCTCGAATACTATATCATCGAAGAAGGTTTGATGTGGAATAGTATTTTGGAGATTTTGGAAGAAAAGGCAGCTCAAGGAGTAGAGGTGAAGCTTCTCTATGATGATATTGGTTGTATGGCAACCTTGCCTGGAGATTACACCATCCAGCTTCGTGGTCGAGGGATTGAAGCCCACAAATTTAACAAGGTGATTCCACGTTTGACCGTTGCTTATAACAACCGTGATCACCGTAAAATCATGGTTATCGATGGTCAAATTGCCTATACAGGTGGTATCAATCTGGCCGATGAGTATATCAACCATATCGAACGCTTTGGTTATTGGAAGGATAGCGGTATTCGTCTGGATGGACCAGCAGTTAAGGCTTTTACCAGACTCTTTTTATCTGCCTGGTACATCAACCGTGGAGAGATTAGTGACTTTGACCAATACCATCTCGAAAATCAGCCCAAAGATGGGATGGGGCTCTGTATTCCCTATAGTAGTGGGCCAAAACCTATCTACAGAGCTCAAGTTGGAAAAACGGTCTACCAAAATCTTATCAATCAAGCTACAGATTACGTCTACATCACGACTCCCTATCTGATTGCTGACTACGATCTAACTGAAAGTATCAAAAATGCAGCTCTGAGAGGGGTAGATGTGCGAATTGTGACGCCTTGTATCCCAGATAAGAAGGTTATTCAGTTAGTTACTCGAGGAGCCTATCCTGACTTGTTGTCTGCTGGAGTTCGTATTTATGAGTACAGTCCGGGATTCCTTCATAGCAAGCAAATGCTTGTCGATGGAGAAGTGGCCACCGTGGGGACCATCAATTTTGACTATCGTAGCTTGCTCCACCACTATGAAAATGCCGTCTTACTTTATAGAACGCAGTCCATCATCGATATTGAAAGGGACTTCGAAGAGATTTTTAAAGTTTCTCAAGAAATTTATCCTCACACTATCAAAACCAGCTGGTATCAAAGCCTAATCAAGGAAATTGTCCAGTTGTTTGCACCTATGCTCTAACTATCGACCAAGATCTAGCCCAAGGCTGGGTCTTTTTTGTCTTCTTACGAATAGATAAGTAAAGGAGAAAACCATGCTTAATCTAGAAGATGATGATTTTATCAGAGAGTATAGAAACAGCCGATTTCACCGTTTTCGTGAAATCGAACGCTTTGCGCTATTGGATAAGAAATTCAGCAAATATCAATCCCAAGCTGACATTCCTGTAAGATTTTGATATACTAAAACAGATAAACTTAGAGGAGAAATTGAATGAACGTATACGGGAAAATAGATGAGAAACAAGAAGGATCTCATTACCAAGACTGGTCAGCGCCAGAAAAGAGAGAAGAAGCTCCCATTCCCTTTTTTAGTATTTTGCTTTGGAGTTTAGTAGCCACAGCCATTTCGGTTGTCCTGCCTATTATTTTTGGTTTAGTCAGTCCGCAACAAACTCAAGATTTTTATACCGGTTGGGCCTTGCATCAAAATGGTCAAATGTATACAGATTACTTTGGGACGGAAGGATTGCTCTATTATGTGCTAAACTATCTTTTTCAAGGCAGTATTTTGATTGCTTTGGTTGAGTGGTTGGCCTTGTTTGGAGCAGGTGTTTTTCTTTTTAAGGCCGCGGATACTCTTGTCGGCCAAGAAAAGGAAGCGGAGCGAGTCGTCTTTATTTTATACTTGCTTGTAGCGGGCCTCGCTTTTGGTGGCGGTTATGCTCTCTTGCTAGCCCTGCCTTTCCTATTTTATTCATTGAGTATCGTTACAAATTATCTAGCTTTTCCAAAGGACGACAAAGGATTTGTACGAGTGGGGATGAGCCTTGCACTTGCTTTCTTCCTTGCGCCAATCCCAACCGCCTTGTTTGCGGCTGTACTGGCCTTGGGAATTATCGGCTTTAATCTAGGCAAAGGTCACTTTGTTCATGGTCTATATCAGTTTTTTGCGTCAGCCCTAGGATTTTCACTCTTATTCTATCCTTTAGGCTACTATACAGTGTGGACAGGTAGTTTTGGGGATGCCATTAGCCAGACCTTGTATCCGATAAATACTCTTAGCCTCTTTTCAAATTCGCATTTGCTTGAAAATGCAGCCTTCTATGGCTTGCTTGCTATTGGATTAGGTTCCCTTGGCTTGCTCTTTGCAGGCTTGTTCCAGTCAAAACCAGCCAAGCAATATGCCCTCTCAATTGCTGCTAGCTTGGGATTGTTGATTTCTTTGGGAATCTTGATTCTCTCCAAAGAACCTATCAACGGTACTCGTCTTGTGGTGCTAATTCCTTTCTTGGTCTTGCTCCTTCTGACAGGAATCAAGGAAGATGTTTCTGAGGGAGGGAGTCGTCGTAGAAGAAGACGTGAGAAACAAACTTCTTTCCTTAAAGGAAATTTCTATCTACCACTGATTGTCCTTGCCTATCTCATTGTTCTTCCTATCGTGAGTCGCTACCTTTCTCACCCAGCGACTTATCAGGAGAGAGACCGTCTTGCTAGTGTGGTCAAACAGCAAACGAGTTCTGAGGATCGAGTCTATGCTTGGGATGATCGCCCAGATTTCTACCGTGCAAGTGAACGCTTGGCGCCGACTTCTCTATCAACTCCAACACTCTATACTGCAAGCGATGAAAATAAAACTAAACTGATGAATGACCTGAAAGAGAATCAACCGAAGATGATTGTGGTCAATCAAAAAGTTGCCTTGTGGTCAGATGTAGAGAGCTGGCTCAGTGAAAACTATGAGCTTGTTCAGACAGATACTAGCGAGTTCAAACTTTATAAATCAAAATAACAAAAAATCAATATCTTGTGGAATTTTAAAAAATTTAGGATTTTTAACACAAGATATTGATTTTTATTTTTAGAGTGGTATAATACTTCATAGAACAACATTTTAGAAAAGAGCATGGATATGATTGTATTAGAAGAAAAGCTTGCAACCGTTCCCACCTTGTTCGTTGAAAAACGAGATGGTAGACGAGTGGTGTTTGATGTAGACAAGATTGACAAGGCTCTCCACAAGGCGGCGGAAAAGGTTATGGACGTTACGCCTCTAGTAGAAAAACGCCTAAATGGTCTAGTTGAAAGAATCGTGACTGAAATTCACAGTCGCTTCCCTCAAGGTGTCAAGATTTACGAAATTCAAAATGTCGTAGAACATGAACTCCTTGAAGCCAAAGAATATGCCTTGGCTGAGGAGTATATCACTTATCGGACACAAAGGGATTTTGAGCGCTCAAAAGCGACAGATATCAACTTTAGTATCCATAAACTGCTCAATAAAGATCAAGCAGTTGTCAATGAAAATGCCAATAAAGACAGCGATGTCTTCAACACCCAACGTGATTTGACAGCAGGGATTGTTGGGAAGTCAATCGGGCTGCAAATGCTTCCTAAGCACGTAGCTAATGCTCACCAAAAAGGGGATATCCACTATCATGACTTGGACTACAGCCCCTACACTCCGATGACCAACTGCTGTTTGATTGATTTTAAAGGCATGCTGGAAAATGGTTTTAAGATTGGGAATGCAGAGGTAGAGAGTCCCAAGTCTATCCAGACTGCGACAGCTCAAATTTCACAAATCATCGCCAACGTTGCTTCTAGCCAGTACGGGGGCTGTTCAGCTGACCGTATCGATGAAGTCTTGGCGCCTTATGCGGAGAAGAATTATCAAAAACACCTCAAGGATGCGGAAGAGTGGGTCTTGCCCGAAAAACGGGAAGATTACGCTTGGAAAAAAACGCAAAAGGACATCTACGATGCCATGCAATCTCTTGAGTATGAAATCAACACCCTCTTCACTTCAAATGGACAAACACCTTTTACTTCGCTCGGTTTTGGTCTAGGAACTAGTCGTTTTGAGCGGGAAATTCAAAAAGCTATCTTAAACATCCGAATCAAGGGGCTTGGTTCAGAACACCGTACAGCTATCTTCCCTAAACTCATCTTTACGCTGAAAAGAGGCCTTAACTTAGAGGAGGGGTCACCTAACTACGATATCAAACAGTTGGCTCTTGAGTGTGCAACCAAGCGGATGTACCCAGATGTCTTATCCTATGATAAGATTATCGAACTGACAGGCTCCTTCAAGGTTCCTATGGGCTGCCGTTCTTTCCTCCAAGGATGGAAGGATGAGAATGGTGTCGAGGTCAATTCAGGTCGTATGAATCTAGGTGTTGTGACAGTCAATCTGCCTCGTATCGCCCTCGAGTCTGAAGGGGATCTGAATAAGTTCTGGGAAATCTTCAATGAGCGTATGAACATCGCAGAAGATGCTCTGGTTTACCGTGTTGAACGGACCAAGGAAGCAACACCAGCGAATGCCCCTATCCTTTATCAGTACGGAGCCTTCGGTCGCCGTCTCGGAAAAGAAGAAAGTGTAGATCAACTCTTTAAGAATCGCCGCGCGACAGTTTCGCTGGGCTACATCGGTTTGTACGAAGTTGCGACGGTCTTCTTTGGAAACAGCTGGGAAAGCAATCCTGAAGCCAAGGAATTCACATTGGATATCATTCGCGATATGAAACGTCGTGTGGAAGAGTGGTCTGACCAATATGGTTACCATTTCTCTATCTACTCCACACCGTCTGAAAGTCTGACAGACCGCTTCTGTCGCTTGGATACAGAGAAGTTCGGCTCTATTCCGGACATCACGGACAAGGAATACTACACCAACTCTTTCCACTACGATGTTCGTAAAAATCCAACACCGTTTGAAAAATTAGACTTTGAGAAAGTTTATCCAGAAGCAGGTGCGTCAGGTGGCTTTATCCATTATTGTGAGTATCCAGTTCTTCAACAAAATCCTAAGGCCCTGGAAGCTGTTTGGGACTATGCCTATGACCGAGTTGGCTATCTAGGGACCAATACTCCGATTGATCGTTGCTACAAGTGTGACTTTGAAGGGGATTTTGAACCAACTGAGAGAGGCTTTGCTTGTCCCAACTGTGGCAATAGCGACCCTAAAACAGTAGATGTAGTCAAACGTACGTGTGGTTATCTGGGAAATCCTCAAGCGCGTCCGATGGTTAACGGACGCCACAAGGAAATCGCTGCGCGTGTCAAACACATGAATGGCTCAACCATTAAAACGGCAGGACATGAAGTAACAAATTAGAAGGAAACGCAATGGGGAAATACCAATTAGACGATAAGGGACGCGCACAAGTGACCCGTTATCACGAGAAATACTCTAAAGGTGGAACAGGTAAAAAAGAACGCTTGCTCAACCTCAGAGAACAGTTTTTAAACAAGAACAAGAAAAAATAAAAGTGAGAGTCCGCTCTCGCTTTTCTCTTAGATGGGAGGTAAGGATGGAACTACGCAGGCCAAGTTTGGAAGATAAAGAAGCGATTTTAGAGATGATGGCAGAGTTTGAACAAGCACAGTCCCCTCACGACGGTGGATTTTGGGATGCTGAGAATTTTGTTTATGAAGAGTGGTTAGAAGAAAATCTTCAAGCGGAAGCGGGACTCAATATTCCTGAAAACTGGGTTCCTGCTATCCAGCTGGTTAGTTTTGACATAGCAGGCCAGGCTCTTGGCTTTCTCAACCTTCGTCTCCGATTAAATGACTACTTACTAGAAAATGGCGGTCATATTGGCTATTCTATCCGTCCCAGTCAACGAGGCAAAGGATATGGGAAGGAGCAGTTGAGATTAGGACTAGCAGAGGCTCGAAAGCAAGGATTGGAACGAGTGCTGATTACCTGCGATGAAGACAACGAAGCCAGCCGCCGCACGATTCTCCCCGCTGGCGGTGTTTACGAAAATACAATCGATAGAAGTCAGCGCTATTGGATAGACTTGGAGTAGAAGGATGACATGGAATACACCAAAACCAGGTGAATGGAAAAGCGAGGAGCTTAGTAAAGGGCGAATCATTGATTATAAGGCCTTTAACTTTGTCGATGGAGAAGGTGTGCGCAACTCTCTCTATGTATCAGGTTGCATGTTTCACTGCGAGGGGTGCTATAATGTTGCGACTTGGTCTTTCAACGCAGGCATTCCCTATACGGCAGAATTAGAAGAACAAATCATGGAAGATCTTGCCCAGCCTTATGTTCAAGGTTTGACCTTGCTAGGAGGAGAACCATTTCTCAATACAGGTATCCTCTTACCTCTCGTTAAGCGCATTCGAAAGGAATTGCCAGACAAAGACATCTGGTCCTGGACGGGCTACACTTGGGAAGAAATGATGCTGGAAACTCCAGACAAACTGGAACTCTTGTCGCTGATTGACATCCTTGTCGATGGACGGTATGACAAAAGTAAGCGCAATCTCATGCTCCAGTTTCGAGGTTCGTCCAATCAACGGATTATCGATGTGCAAAAATCTCTCAAAAGTAGGCAAGTAGTGATTTGGGACAAGCTTAATGACGGAAAAGAAAGCTATGAACAGGTGAAGAGAGAATGAAGAAAAAAGACCTGATAGAACAACTGGTTTCAGAGATCGAAACGGGAAGAATTAGGACGCTAGGGATCTACGGTCATGGGGCTTCAGGCAAGTCAACCTTCGCTCAGGAATTACATCAAGCTCTAGATTCTACTACAGTAAATTTACTAGAAACAGATCCCTATATCACCTCAGAACGTCACCTGGTAGTACCAAAGCAAGCGCCAGATCAAAAGGTGACAGCTTGTCTCCCAGTGGCGCATGAATTGGCAAGTTTGCAGAGAGATATTCTCGCATTGCAGGCAGGTATGGATGTCTTAACAATCGATGAACCGTGGAAGGCTAGTGAAATCTTATCTGGAGCCAAGCCAATTCTGATTGTTGAAGGGATGTCTGTGGGCTTTCTACCCAAGGAACTTTTTGACAAAACTATCTGTTTCTACACGGATGAAGAAACAGAGTTAAAGAGGCGCTTAGCTCGAGATACGACTATGAGAAATCGCGATGCATCTTTTGTATTAGCTAGCCATCAGATGAGACGGGAGCAGTATCTGCGATACTATAGAGAAACCGAGTCTAAAGCGGACATTTTAGTAGATCAATCAGAAGATACATTCAAGGTCAAAATGACACATACTATACACATACTATATAGAAGAAAAGGTAGTTTTTTATAGATATAAATCCGTAATTTTGGAAAGATAAAAAGAGAAAACAGTTTCATCCTAAAAAAACGAAAAAAAGCTCACAAATCCCTTGCAATCGCAGGGGCTTTGTGTTATTCTATTATGGTGCTGTAAATTACAGCCTTAGCTTTGATGCAAGAGGTTGCGACACGCTCGGTTGCATTGCCACGCAACGCGCGTCGGTTTTCTTGTGGAGCTAGCCTATTATCTTAAATAGACGAAAAGGAGAAAAAGATGGCAAACAAAAAAATCCGTATCCGTTTGAAAGCTTACGAACACCGTACGCTTGACACAGCGGCTGCAAAAATCGTAGAATCAGCTACTCGTACAGGTGCACAAGTTGCGGGTCCAATCCCACTTCCAACTGAACGTAGCCTCTACACAATCATTCGTGCGACTCACAAATACAAAGACTCTCGCGAACAATTTGAAATGCGTACACACAAACGTTTGATCGATATCGTTAACCCAACTCAAAAAACAGTTGATGCCTTGATGAAATTGGATCTTCCAAGTGGTGTAAACGTAGAAATCAAACTTTAATCTAAAGCTTGATACCTTGAGCATAAAAAACGCTCGTTAAAAACTTTTTGAATAAAAAATATAGAAAAGGAACTATTTTCTCATGACAAAAGGAATCTTAGGGAAAAAAGTGGGAATGACTCAAATCTTCACTGAAGCTGGCGAATTGATCCCTGTAACAGTTATTGAAGCAACTCCAAACGTTGTTCTTCAAGTTAAAACTGTAGAAACAGACGGATATAACGCTATCCAAGTTGGTTTTGATGACAAACGCGAAGTATTGAGCAACAAACCTGCTAAAGGACATGTAGCGAAAGCTAACACGGCTCCTAAGCGCTTCATTCGTGAATTCAAAAACGTTGAAGGCTTGGAAGTTGGTGCTGAAATCACAGTTGAAACATTCGCAGCTGGAGACGTTGTTGACGTAACTGGTACTTCTAAAGGTAAAGGTTTCCAAGGTGTTATCAAACGCCACGGACAATCACGTGGACCAATGGCTCACGGTTCTCGTTACCACCGTCGTCCAGGTTCTATGGGACCTGTTGCACCTAACCGCGTATTCAAAGGTAAAAACCTTGCAGGACGTATGGGTGGCGACCGCGTAACAATTCAAAACCTTGAAGTTGTACAAGTTGTTCCAGAAAAGAACGTTATCCTTATCAAAGGTAACGTACCAGGTGCTAAGAAATCTCTTATCACTATCAAATCAGCAGTTAAAGCTGGTAAATAATAAAGAAAGGGGAAATCAGTCACAATGGCAAACGTAACATTATTTGACCAAACTGGTAAAGAAGCTGGCCAAGTTGTTCTTAACGATGCAGTATTTGGTATTGAACCAAATGAATCGGTTGTGTTTGATGTGATCATCAGCCAACGCGCAAGCCTTCGTCAAGGAACACACGCTGTTAAAAACCGCTCTGCAGTATCAGGTGGTGGACGCAAACCATGGCGTCAAAAAGGAACTGGACGTGCTCGTCAAGGTTCTATCCGCTCACCACAATGGCGTGGTGGTGGTGTTGTCTTCGGACCAACTCCACGTTCATACGGCTACAAACTTCCACAAAAAGTTCGTCGCCTAGCTCTTAAATCAGTTTACTCTGAAAAAGTTGCTGAAAACAAATTCGTAGCTGTAGACGCTCTTTCATTTACAGCTCCAAAAACTGCTGAATTTGCAAAAGTTCTTGCAGCATTGAGCATCGATTCAAAAGTTCTTGTTATCCTTGAAGAAGGAAATGAATTCGCAGCTCTTTCAGCTCGTAACCTTCCAAATGTGAAAGTTGCAACTGCTACAACTGCAAGTGTTCTTGACATCGCAAATAGCGACAAACTTCTTGTCACACAAGCAGCTATCTCTAAAATCGAGGAGGTTCTTGCATAATGAATTTGTATGATGTTATCAAAAAACCTGTTATCACTGAAAGCTCAATGGCTCAACTTGAAGCAGGAAAATATGTATTTGAAGTTGACACTCGTGCACACAAACTTTTGATCAAGCAAGCTGTTGAAGCTGCTTTCGAAGGTGTTAAAGTTGCCAACGTTAACACAATCAACGTAAAACCAAAAGCGAAACGTGTTGGACGTTACACTGGTTTTACTAACAAAACTAAAAAAGCTATCATCACACTTACAGCTGATTCAAAAGCAATCGAGTTGTTCGCTGCTGAAGCTGAATAATCTAAGGAGGAAATATCGTGGGAATTCGTGTTTATAAACCAACAACAAACGGTCGCCGTAATATGACTTCTTTGGATTTCGCTGAAATCACAACAAGCACTCCTGAAAAATCATTGCTTGTTGCATTGAAGAGCAAGGCTGGTCGTAACAACAACGGTCGTATCACAGTTCGTCACCAAGGTGGTGGACACAAACGTTTCTACCGTTTGGTTGACTTCAAACGTAACAAAGACAACGTTGAAGCAGTTGTTAAAACTATCGAGTACGATCCAAACCGTTCTGCAAACATCGCTCTTGTACACTACACTGACGGTGTGAAAGCATACATCATCGCTCCAAAAGGTCTTGAAGTAGGTCAACGTATTGTTTCAGGTCCAGAAGCAGATATCAAAGTCGGAAACGCTCTTCCACTTGCTAACATCCCAGTTGGTACTTTGATCCACAACATCGAGTTGAAACCAGGTCGTGGTGGAGAATTGGTACGTGCTGCTGGTGCTTCTGCTCAAGTATTGGGTCAAGAAGGTAAATACGTTCTTGTTCGTCTTCAATCTGGCGAAGTTCGTATGATTCTTGGAACTTGTCGTGCAACAGTTGGTGTTGTCGGAAACGAACAACATGGACTTGTAAACCTTGGTAAAGCAGGACGTAGCCGTTGGAAAGGTATCCGCCCAACAGTTCGTGGTTCTGTAATGAACCCTAACGATCACCCACACGGTGGTGGTGAAGGTAAAGCACCAGTTGGTCGTAAAGCGCCATCTACTCCATGGGGCAAACCTGCTCTTGGTCTTAAAACTCGTAACAAGAAAGCGAAATCTGACAAACTTATCGTTCGTCGTCGCAACGAGAAATAATAGTAAACTAGTCGCCTAAGCAACTAGGAAATCCGCCAGCTCGGTAGCGCTCCATGTGAGCGCAAGCCGCTGTGGTACAACATTTAAAGGAGAAAAAATAAAAATGGGACGCAGTCTTAAAAAAGGACCTTTCGTCGATGAGCATTTGATGAAAAAAGTTGAAGCTCAAGCTAACGACGAAAAGAAAAAAGTTATCAAAACTTGGTCACGTCGTTCAACGATCTTCCCAAGTTTCATTGGTTACACTATTGCAGTTTATGACGGACGTAAACACGTACCTGTTTACATCCAAGAAGACATGGTAGGTCACAAACTTGGTGAATTTGCACCAACTCGTACTTACAAGGGTCACGCTGCAGACGACAAGAAAACACGTAGAAAATAAGGAGAACATAAATGGCAGAAATTACTTCAGCTAAAGCAATGGCTCGTACAGTACGTGTTTCACCTCGTAAATCACGTCTTGTTCTTGACAACATCCGTGGTAAAAGCGTAGCCGATGCTATTGCAATCTTGACATTCACACCAAACAAAGCTGCTGAAATCATCTTGAAAGTTTTGAATTCAGCTGTAGCTAACGCTGAAAACAACTTTGGTTTGGACAAAGCTAACTTGGTAGTATCTGAAGCATTCGCAAACGAAGGACCAACTATGAAACGTTTCCGTCCACGTGCGAAAGGTTCAGCTTCACCAATCAACAAACGTACAGCTCACATCACTGTGGCTGTTGCAGAAAAATAAGGAGGTAACATCGTGGGTCAAAAAGTACATCCAATTGGTATGCGTGTCGGCATCATCCGTGATTGGGATGCCAAATGGTATGCTGAAAAAGAATACGCGGATTACCTTCATGAAGATCTTGCAATCCGTAAATTCGTTCAAAAAGAACTTGCTGACGCAGCAGTTTCAACTATCGAAATTGAACGCGCAGTAAACAAAGTTAACGTTTCACTTCACACTGCTAAACCAGGTATGGTTATCGGTAAAGGTGGTGCTAACGTTGATGCACTCCGTGCAAAACTTAACAAATTGACTGGAAAACAAGTACACATCAACATCATCGAAATCAAACAACCTGATTTGGATGCTCACCTTGTAGGTGAAGGAATTGCTCGTCAATTGGAGCAACGTGTTGCTTTCCGTCGTGCACAAAAACAAGCAATCCAACGTGCAATGCGTGCTGGAGCTAAAGGAATCAAAACTCAAGTATCAGGTCGTTTGAACGGTGCAGATATCGCCCGTGCTGAAGGATACTCTGAAGGAACTGTTCCACTTCACACACTTCGTGCAGATATCGATTACGCTTGGGAAGAAGCAGATACTACATACGGTAAACTTGGTGTTAAAGTATGGATCTACCGTGGTGAAGTTCTTCCAGCTCGTAAAAACACTAAAGGAGGTAAATAACCAATGTTAGTACCTAAACGTGTTAAACACCGTCGTGAATTCCGTGGAAAAATGCGCGGTGAAGCAAAAGGTGGAAAAGAAGTAGCATTCGGTGAATACGGTCTTCAAGCTACAACTAGCCACTGGATCACTAACCGCCAAATCGAAGCTGCTCGTATCGCCATGACTCGTTACATGAAACGTGGTGGTAAAGTTTGGATTAAAATCTTCCCACACAAATCATACACTGCTAAAGCTATCGGTGTGCGTATGGGATCTGGTAAAGGGGCACCTGAAGGTTGGGTAGCACCAGTTAAACGTGGTAAAGTGATGTTTGAAATCGCTGGTGTATCTGAAGAAATCGCTCGCGAAGCGCTTCGTCTTGCAAGCCACAAATTGCCAGTTAAATGTAAATTCGTAAAACGTGAAGCAGAATAAGGAGAAGGCATGAAACTTAATGAAGTAAAAGAATTTGTTAAAGAACTTCGTGGTCTTTCTCAAGAAGAACTCGCGAAGCGCGAAAACGAATTGAAAAAAGAATTGTTTGAACTTCGTTTCCAAGCTGCTACTGGTCAATTGGAACAAACAGCTCGCTTGAAAGAAGTTAAAAAACAAATCGCTCGTATCAAAACAGTTCAATCTGAAGCGAAATAATAGACTAGGGAAGGAGAAATTTCAATGGAACGCAATAATCGTAAAGTTCTTGTTGGACGTGTTGTATCTGACAAAATGGACAAGACAATCACAGTTGTAGTTGAAACAAAACGTAACCACCCAGTCTATGGTAAACGTATTAACTACTCTAAGAAATACAAAGCACATGATGAAAACAATGTTGCCAAAGAAGGCGATATCGTACGTATCATGGAAACTCGTCCGCTTTCAGCTACAAAACGTTTCCGTCTTGTAGAAGTTGTTGAAGAAGCGGTCATCATCTAATCAAACCTGAAAGGAGAAAACTGAAATGATTCAAACAGAAACTCGTTTGAAAGTCGCAGACAACAGCGGTGCGCGCGAAATCTTGACTATCAAAGTTCTTGGTGGTTCAGGACGTAAATTTGCAAACATCGGTGATGTTATCGTGGCATCTGTAAAACAAGCTACTCCTGGTGGTGCGGTTAAAAAAGGTGACGTTGTAAAAGCTGTTATCGTTCGTACTAAATCAGGTGCTCGTCGTGCTGATGGTTCATACATCAAATTTGACGAAAACGCAGCAGTTATCATCCGTGAAGACAAAACTCCTCGCGGAACACGTATCTTTGGCCCAGTTGCACGTGAATTGCGTGAAGGTGGCTTCATGAAGATCGTGTCACTTGCTCCAGAAGTACTTTAATTGGTTGCTCAAAGAAAATTAAAACAAGTCTAGGAAGTGAAACGAAAGCATAACTTAAGTTAGGTGAGTTGAAACTGACGAAGGATTGCTTTGATTTTCGCAGAGCAAAAACAAACAAACTAGTCCCCTGGATTACTTTCCAGGGTGCCCTTATGGGCGTAAGAAAAATCAAGGAGAAACCTAATGTTTGTAAAAAAAGGCGACAAAGTTCGCGTAATCGCTGGTAAAGATAAGGGAACAGAAGCTGTTGTCCTTACTGCCCTTCCAAAAGTAAACAAAGTTATCGTTGAAGGTGTTAACATCGTTAAGAAACACCAACGTCCAACTAACGAGCTTCCTCAAGGTGGTATCATCGAGAAAGAAGCAGCTATCCACGTATCAAACGTTCAAGTATTGGACAAAAATGGTGTAGCTGGTCGTGTTGGTTACAAATTTGTAGACGGTAAAAAAGTTCGCTACAACAAAAAATCAGGCGAAGTGCTTGATTAATCACGAAGGAAAGGAGAAGTATAATGGCAAATCGTTTAAAAGAAAAATATCTTAATGAAGTAGTTCCTGCTTTGACAGAACAATTCAACTACTCATCAGTGATGGCTGTGCCTAAAGTAGATAAGATCGTTTTGAACATGGGTGTTGGTGAAGCTGTATCAAACGCTAAAAGTCTTGAAAAAGCTGCTGAAGAATTGGCACTTATCTCAGGTCAAAAACCACTTATCACTAAAGCTAAAAAATCAATCGCCGGCTTCCGTCTTCGTGAAGGTGTAGCGATCGGTGCAAAAGTTACCCTTCGTGGTGAACGTATGTACGAATTCTTGGACAAATTGGTTTCAGTTTCACTTCCACGTGTGCGTGACTTCCACGGTGTTCCAACAAAATCATTTGATGGACGCGGAAACTACACTCTTGGTGTGAAAGAACAATTGATCTTCCCAGAAATCAACTTTGATGACGTTGACAAAACTCGTGGTCTTGACATCGTTATCGTAACAACTGCTAACACTGACGAAGAGTCACGTGCATTGCTTACAGGCCTTGGAATGCCTTTTGCAAAATAATATAGGAGGTAAATCTAATGGCTAAAAAATCAATGATTGCTAAGAACAAACGTCCAGCGAAGTTCTCTACTCAAGCTTATACTCGTTGTGAAAAATGTGGTCGTCCACATTCAGTTTACCGCAAATTTAAACTTTGCCGTGTTTGCTTCCGTGAATTAGCTTACAAAGGACAAATTCCTGGTGTAACAAAAGCATCTTGGTAATTTAAGATATCAAGGGCGTTAAAACTCCAAGTGAAAATAGGAAACTTGACGAAGAAACTGAATTTTCTAGGAAAGTTTATCTTTTTCACACAGGGTTTAGCCCGGGTTCAGTTGGGCTTGCCAATTTGAACACGAGCTACAGCTTTGGCAAAAAAGACCAATTTTCTTTGGAGCATCGCTCCTGCATCAAATTGCCTATTTTTGCTCTTGCTGTTACGCTCTTTGTATCATGTATTAACTAGCAAGTGCAACTTGCAAACTACTAGTAAGAGGAGAAAAACAAAATGGTTATGACTGACCCAATCGCAGACTTCCTAACTCGTATTCGTAACGCTAACCAAGCGAAACACGAAGTACTTGAAGTACCTGCATCAAACATCAAAAAAGGGATTGCTGAAATCCTTAAACGCGAAGGTTTTGTTAAGAACGTAGAAATCATCGAAGATGACAAACAAGGCATCATCCGTGTATTCCTTAAATACGGACCAAACGGTGAAAAAGTTATCACTAACTTGAAACGTGTTTCTAAACCAGGACTTCGTGTCTACAAAAAACGTGAAGATCTTCCAAAAGTTCTTAACGGACTTGGAATTGCTATCCTTTCAACTTCTGAAGGTTTGCTTACTGATAAAGAAGCTCGCCAAAAGAATGTTGGTGGTGAGGTTATCGCTTACGTTTGGTAATATTTAGCTCCCAATTTCTTTGCGACTCGTCGTTATCGTCTCTTGCCTAACCCAAAGTTATGCCGGCGAGACGATGCCTAGATTCACTTTGAAATTGAAACCTAAATGTTCCTTTAAATCGAGAAATCGATTTAAGCCCCCGTGAAAACTGGCCGTTCTGGCCTGACAATTTAACAGGAGAAAATAAACATGTCACGTATTGGTAATAAAGTTATCGTGTTGCCTGCTGGTGTTGAAATCACTAACAATGACAACGTTGTAACTGTAAAAGGACCTAAAGGAGAACTTACTCGTGAGTTCTCAAAAGATATTGAAATTCGTGTGGAAGGTACTGAAGTAACTCTTCACCGTCCAAACGATTCAAAAGAAATGAAAACAATCCACGGAACTACTCGTGCCCTTTTGAACAACATGGTTGTTGGTGTATCAGAAGGATTCAAGAAAGAACTTGAAATGCGCGGGGTTGGTTACCGTGCACAACTTCAAGGATCTAAGCTTGTTTTGGCTGTTGGTAAATCTCATCCAGACGAAGTTGAAGCTCCAGAAGGAATTACTTTTGAACTTCCAAACCCAACAACAATCGTTGTTAGCGGAATTTCAAAAGAAGTAGTTGGTCAAACAGCTGCTTACGTACGTAGCCTTCGTTCACCAGAACCATATAAAGGTAAAGGTATCCGTTACGTTGGTGAATTCGTTCGCCGTAAAGAAGGTAAAACAGGTAAATAATGTTGAGTGGTTGATTTTCAACCACCAACCTATTTTCCAACTTAGTGCATAGCACACGATTTAAAACTAAAGAGGTGAAAACTGTGATTTCTAAACCAGATAAAAACAAACTCCGCCAAAAACGCCACCGTCGCGTTCGCGGAAAACTCTCTGGAACTGCTGATCGCCCACGTTTGAACGTATTCCGTTCTAATACAGGCATCTACGCTCAAGTGATTGATGACGTAGCGGGTGTAACGCTCGCAAGTGCTTCAACTCTTGACAAAGAAGTTTCAAAAGGAACTAAAACTGAACAAGCCGTTACTGTCGGTAAACTCGTTGCAGAACGTGCAAACGCTAAAGGTATTTCAGAAGTGGTGTTCGACCGCGGTGGATATCTATATCACGGACGTGTGAAAGCTTTGGCTGATGCAGCTCGTGAAAACGGATTGAAATTCTAATAGGAGGACACTAGAAAATGGCATTTAAAGACAATGCAGTTGAATTAGAAGAACGCGTAGTTGCTGTCAACCGTGTTACAAAAGTTGTTAAAGGTGGACGTCGTCTTCGTTTCGCAGCTCTTGTTGTTGTTGGTGACCACAACGGTCGCGTAGGATTTGGTACTGGTAAAGCTCAAGAAGTTCCAGAAGCAATCCGCAAAGCAGTAGAAGATGCTAAGAAAAACTTGATTGAAGTTCCTATGGTTGGAACAACAATCCCACACGAAGTTCTTTCAGAATTCGGTGGAGCTAAAGTATTGTTGAAACCTGCTGTAGAAGGTTCTGGGGTTGCCGCTGGTGGTGCAGTTCGTGCCGTTGTGGAATTGGCAGGTGTGGCAGATATTACATCTAAATCACTTGGTTCTAACACTCCAATCAACATTGTTCGCGCAACTGTTGAAGGTTTGAAACAATTGAAACGCGCTGAAGAAGTTGCTGCCCTTCGTGGTATTTCAGTTTCTGATTTGGCATAAGAAAGGGGATAAAATGGCTCAAATTAAAATTACTTTGACTAAGTCTCCAATCGGACGCATTCCATCGCAACGTAAAACTGTTGTAGCACTTGGACTTGGCAAATTGAACAGCTCTGTTATTAAAGAAGACAACGCTGCTATCCGTGGTATGATTACTGCAGTATCTCACTTGGTAACAGTTGAAGAAGTAAACTAATGAATTTTTAGGGGATGTGGCAATACTCATCCCCTAAAACTAGGTATAGTCATCTTAGATGAACATGTATAGGCGAGTTGATAAGGGAGACAACCTTTTCTCTCTTATCGGCGCTAGCATTTTACAAAAGAGGAGAAAATAATAATGAAACTTCATGAATTGAAACCTGCAGAAGGTTCTCGTAAAGTACGTAACCGTGTTGGTCGTGGTACTTCATCAGGTAACGGTAAAACATCTGGTCGCGGTCAAAAAGGTCAAAAAGCTCGTAGCGGTGGCGGAGTTCGCCTTGGTTTTGAAGGTGGACAAACTCCATTGTTCCGTCGTCTTCCAAAACGTGGATTCACTAACATCAACGCTAAAGAATACGCAATTGTAAACCTTGACCAATTGAACGTCTTTGAAGACGGTGCAGAAGTAACTCCAGTTGTACTTATCGAAGCAGGAATTGTGAAAGCTGAAAAATCAGGAGTTAAAATTCTTGGTAACGGTGAGTTGACTAAGAAATTGACTGTGAAAGCAGCTAAATTCTCTAAATCAGCTGAGGAAGCTATCACTGCTAAAGGTGGTTCTGTAGAAGTCATCTAAGAGAGGTGACCCATGTTTTTTAAATTACTAAAAGAAGCGCTCAAGGTTAAACAAGTTCGATCAAAAATTCTCTTTACAATTTTTATCATTCTTGTTTTCCGTATTGGGACAAGTATTACAGTTCCAGGTGTGAATGCGAAAAGTTTAGAAGCTCTCAGTGGTTTATCTTTCTTGAACATGCTTAGTCTTGTTTCAGGGAATGCCATGAAGAACTTCTCCGTTTTTGCACTCGGAGTAAGTCCGTATATCACTGCTTCAATCGTTGTTCAATTGCTACAAATGGATATTTTACCGAAGTTTGTAGAATGGGGCAAACAAGGGGAAGTAGGACGGAGAAAACTAAACCAAGCTACTCGTTATATTGCACTTGTGCTTGCATTTGTTCAATCTATCGGGATTACAGCAGGATTTAACACTCTTTCTGGAGCAAAATTATTAACGACAGCTTTAACACCACAAGTCTTTGTTACTATCGGTATTATCCTCACAGCAGGTAGTATGATTGTAACTTGGCTCGGGGAACAAATTACAGATAAGGGATACGGAAACGGTGTTTCTATGATCATCTTTGCAGGTATTGTCGCTTCAATCCCTGAGATGATTAAAGGAATCTATGTTGACTACTTCGTCAATATTCCAAGTAGCCGTTTGACTTCATCTATTATCTTTGTCGTTATTTTGATTATCGCTGTCTTGTTGATTGTATACTTTACAACCTTTGTTCAACAGGCAGAATATAAAATTCCAATCCAATATACAAAAGTTGCTCAAGGAGCCCCATCAAGCTCATACCTTCCTTTGAAGGTAAACCCAGCGGGGGTTATCCCAGTTATCTTTGCAAGTTCCATCACAGCAGCACCTGCAGCCATTCTTCAATTTTTGAGTGCTACAGGTCATGATTGGGCTTGGGTACGTACAGCACAGGAAATGTTATCTACAACATCTCCAACAGGTGTTGCCATGTATGCCTTGTTGATCATTCTCTTTACATTCTTCTATACATTTGTACAGATCAATCCAGAGAAAGCAGCAGAAAACTTGCAAAAGAGTGGAGCCTACATTCATGGTGTCCGTCCTGGTAAGGGTACTGAAGAATTCATGTCGAAACTTCTTCGTCGCCTTGCGACTGTCGGATCAATCTTCCTTGGTGTGATTTCAATCTTGCCGATTGTGGCAAAAGATGTCTTTGGTCTTTCAGAAGCTGTTGCTTTTGGGGGAACTAGTCTTTTGATCATTATCTCAACTGGTATCGAAGGAATCAAACAGCTAGAAGGTTACCTATTGAAACGTAAGTATGTTGGTTTCATGGACAAAACAGAATAAAAGCAAGATTACTTTTGCTTAGAGAGTGGAGTATGAAGGTCTATCTATCAGAGAGATTTTCGTCTCCCCTCTTCTATTTTGTTTTTAAATAGGGGTTGAAACGAATTTCTGCTTCTATTTAAATACAAAATAAGGAGATCCTATCATGAATCTTTTGATTATGGGCTTACCTGGAGCAGGTAAGGGAACGCAAGCAGCTAAAATTGTGGAGCAATTCCACGTGGCACACATTTCAACTGGAGATATGTTCCGTGCTGCTATGGCTAATCAAACTGAAATGGGTGTACTTGCCAAGTCATATATTGACAAAGGTGAGTTGGTTCCGGATGAAGTTACAAATGGAATTGTTAAAGAACGCCTTTCTCAGGACGACATCAAAGAAACAGGTTTCTTGTTGGATGGTTACCCACGTACGATTGAACAAGCTCATGCCTTGGACAAAACATTGGCGGAACTTGGTATCGAACTAGAAGGCGTGATCAATATCGAAGTGAACCCAGATTGTCTCTTGGAACGTTTGAGTGGTCGTATCATCCACCGCGAAACAGGTGAAACCTTCCACAAAGTTTTCAACCCACCAGTTGACTATAAAGAGGAAGATTATTACCAACGTGAAGATGATAAACCTGAGACAGTGAAGCGTCGTTTGGATGTGAATATCGCCCAAGGTGAACCAATCATTGCTCACTACCGTGCCAAAGGATTGGTCCACGATATCGAAGGAAATCAAGATATCAATGATGTGTTCAAAGACATCGAAAAAGTATTGACAAATTTGAAATAAAGCGTTTTTCACACTTGCAAAAAATCGCTACAAATGTTATACTGAGATAGTCTGACTTATAATTGTTGTCTCTGTTTTCAGAGGCATCGAATCGAAATTTATGGAGGTGCTTTTGCGTGGCAAAAGACGATGTGATTGAAGTTGAAGGCAAAGTAGTCGATACAATGCCTAACGCAATGTTTACGGTTGAACTTGAAAATGGACATCAGATTTTAGCAACAGTTTCTGGTAAAATTCGTAAAAACTATATTCGTATTTTAGCGGGAGATCGTGTTACTGTCGAGATGAGTCCATATGACTTGACACGTGGACGTATCACTTACCGCTTTAAATAATCGAAAAACTTGGAGGGATAAGAAATGAAAGTAAGACCATCGGTCAAACCAATTTGCGAATACTGTAAAGTAATTCGTCGTAATGGTCGTGTTATGGTAATTTGCCCAGCAAATCCAAAACACAAACAACGTCAAGGATAAGATAGAAAGGAGAAAAAATGGCTCGTATTGCTGGAGTTGACATTCCAAATGACAAACGCGTAGTAATCTCATTGACTTACGTTTATGGTATCGGACTTGCAACATCTAAGAAAATTTTGGCTGCTGCTGGAATCTCAGAAGATGTTCGTGTACGTGACCTTACATCAGATCAAGAGGATGCTATCCGTCGTGAAGTGGATGCAATCAAAGTTGAAGGTGACCTTCGTCGTGAAGTAAACTTGAACATCAAACGTTTGATGGAAATCGGTTCTTACCGTGGTATTCGTCACCGTCGTGGACTTCCTGTCCGTGGACAAAACACTAAAAACAACGCTCGCACTCGTAAAGGTAAAGCTGTTGCGATTGCTGGTAAGAAAAAATAATATAGGAGGTAAAAGTCTTGGCTAAACCAACACGTAAACGTCGTGTGAAAAAGAATATCGAATCTGGTATTGCTCATATTCACGCTACATTTAATAACACTATTGTTATGATTACTGATGTGCATGGTAATGCAATTGCTTGGTCATCAGCTGGTGCTCTTGGTTTCAAAGGTTCTCGTAAATCTACACCATTCGCTGCTCAAATGGCTTCTGAAGCTGCTGCTAAATCTGCACAAGAACACGGTCTTAAATCAGTTGAAGTTACTGTAAAAGGTCCAGGTTCTGGTCGTGAGTCAGCTATTCGTGCGCTTGCTGCCGCTGGTCTTGAAGTAACAGCAATTCGTGATGTGACTCCAGTGCCACACAATGGTGCTCGTCCTCCAAAACGTCGCCGTGTATAATCATCGCATTACACTGCTTTTCGTTTAAGAGGGAGTAACTAAATGATTGAGTTTGAAAAACCAAATATAACAAAAATTGATGAAAATAAAGATTATGGCAAGTTTGTAATCGAACCACTTGAACGTGGCTACGGTACAACTCTTGGTAACTCTCTTCGTCGTGTACTACTAGCTTCTCTACCAGGAGCAGCAGTGACATCTATCAACATTGAAGGTGTCTTGCATGAGTTCGACACAGTTCCAGGTGTTCGTGAAGACGTGATGCAAATCATTCTGAACATTAAAGGGATTGCAGTGAAATCATACGTTGAAGACGAAAAAATCATTGAACTTGACGTTGAAGGTCCTGCTGAAATTACAGCTGGAGACATTTTGACTGACAGTGATGTTGAGATTGTAAATCCAGATCATTATCTCTTTACAATCGGTGAAGGTTCTTCTCTAAAAGCGACAATGACTGTTAACAGTGGTCGTGGATATGTACCTGCTGATGAAAACAAAAAAGATAATGCACCAGTTGGAACACTTGCTGTAGATTCTATTTATACACCAGTTACAAAAGTCAACTATCAAGTTGAACCTGCTCGTGTAGGTAGCAATGATGGATTTGACAAATTAACCCTTGAAATCTTGACTAATGGAACAATTATTCCAGAAGATGCTTTAGGGCTTTCAGCACGTATCTTGACAGAACATCTTGATTTGTTTACAAATCTTACTGAGATTGCTAAGTCAACTGAAGTGATGAAAGAAGCTGATACTGAATCTGACGATCGTATTTTGGATCGTACGATTGAGGAACTGGACTTGTCTGTGCGTTCATACAACTGTTTGAAACGTGCCGGTATCAACACTGTGCATGATTTGACAGAAAAATCTGAAGCAGAGATGATGAAAGTACGAAATCTTGGACGCAAGAGTTTGGAAGAAGTGAAACTCAAACTCATTGACTTGGGTCTTGGATTAAAAGATAAATAAAGGAGGAATACATGGCTTACCGTAAACTAGGACGCACTAGCTCACAACGTAAAGCAATGCTTCGCGATTTGACAACTGACCTTTTGATCAACGAATCAATCGTGACAACTGAAGCTCGTGCTAAAGAAATCCGTAAAACTGTTGAAAAAATGATTACTCTAGGTAAACGTGGTGATTTGCATGCACGTCGTCAAGCAGCTGCTTTCGTACGTAATGAAATCGCATCTGAAAACTATGATGAAGCAACTGATAAGTACACTTCTACTACAGCACTTCAAAAATTGTTCTCAGAAATCGCACCTCGTTATGCTGAACGTAACGGTGGATACACTCGTATCCTTAAAACTGAACCACGTCGTGGTGATGCTGCGCCAATGGCGATCATCGAATTAGTATAAAATCATCAATTTTGTTGAGTGTTATGATGATGGAGTCTTGTGCTCTTAGTCTAGCTCTGGTCTACCGCTGGGACTTCGGTCCTAGCGGGAACACTCATCATCATTTGATAGGGTAGACGCTTGTTTACGAAATTGTTTTTTTCTTAAGAACAATTTCGTAAGCAGGCGTTTTTTAGTATTTTCTATGGAAATATGCTATACTAGGAAAAAAGAAAATCAAAAACGTTCAGGTTTTCTAAAAATCGTAGAAATGGGGTATAAGGATGAAGGCTATTATTACAGTGGTTGGTAAGGACAAGGCTGGGATCGTTGCAGGCGTGTCTACTAAGATTGCAGAGTTGGGTTTGAATATTGACGATATTTCTCAGACGGTGTTGGATGAATATTTTACTATGATGGCGGTCGTTTCTAGTGACGAAAAACAGGATTTCACTTATCTACGAAATGAGTTTGAAACTTTCGGTCAGACCTTGAATGTCAAAATCAATATTCAAAGTGCGGCGATTTTTGACGCTATGTATAATATCTAGGAGGTGGCTATGGATATTAGACAAGTTACAGAAACCATTGCCATGATCGAGGAGCAGAACTTCGATATCAGAACCATCACCATGGGGATTTCCCTTTTGGACTGTATTGATCCAGATATCAATCATGCTGCTGAAAAGATTTACCAAAAAATTACCACTAAAGCTGCAAATCTAGTGGCTGTAGGAGATGAAATTGCTGCAGAACTTGGGATTCCTATTGTTAATAAACGGGTATCGGTGACTCCGATTTCTTTAATTGGTGCTGCGACTGATGCGACAGACTATGTTGTTTTGGCAAAGGCTCTTGATAAGGCTGCCAAGGAGATTGGTGTTGACTTTATTGGTGGATTCTCTGCCTTGGTACAAAAAGGCTACCAAAAAGGAGATGAGATTCTCGTCAATTCTATCCCACGCGCTCTAGCTGAGACCGACAAGGTTTGTTCGTCTGTTAACATTGGCTCAACTAAGTCAGGCATCAACATGACTGCAGTTGCAGATATGGGACGTATCATCAAGGAAACAGCGAACTTATCAGATATGGGTGCGGCCAAGTTGGTCGTATTTGCTAATGCTGTTGAGGACAATCCTTTTATGGCAGGGGCCTTTCATGGTGTTGGCGAAGCAGATGTTATCATCAATGTCGGGGTTTCGGGTCCTGGTGTGGTCAAGCGTGCCTTGGAAAAGGTTCGTGGACAGAGCTTTGATGTAGTAGCGGAAACAGTCAAGAAAACGGCCTTCAAGATTACTCGTATCGGTCAGCTGGTTGGACAAATGGCGAGTGAACGCCTTGGTGTTGACTTTGGAATTGTCGATCTAAGCTTGGCGCCAACTCCTGCAGTTGGTGATTCTGTGGCACGTGTCCTTGAGGAAATGGGCCTAGAAACAGTTGGTACGCATGGGACGACGGCTGCCCTCGCTCTTTTGAATGACCAAGTTAAGAAGGGCGGAGTGATGGCTTGTAACCAAGTCGGTGGCTTGTCAGGTGCTTTTATCTCCGTTTCTGAAGATGAGGGGATGATTGCTGCGGTGCAAGATGGTTCTCTGAATTTAGAGAAACTAGAAGCCATGACGGCTATCTGTTCAGTTGGACTGGATATGATTGCCATTCCAGAAGATACGCCTGCTGAAACCATTGCGGCTATGATTGCAGATGAGGCGGCAATCGGTGTTATTAACATGAAAACAACGGCTGTCCGTATTATTCCAAAGGGCAAGGAAGGCGATATGATTGAGTTTGGTGGCTTGCTAGGGACAGCTCCAGTAATGAAGGTCAACGGGGCTTCGTCTGTTGATTTCATCTCTCGCGGTGGGCAAATCCCAGCTCCAATCCATAGTTTTAAAAATTAATAAAAAAGCGAGAGGATTTAAGTTGAGTTTAAGGATGACTGTGTATACTATAATCATTAAATAAAGACCTCCTAACTTTATTTAATAGAAATCCTAAACTTTTTCATAATAATCTCCTAGGGAAGCTACCATGAGGGTAGCTTTTCTTTTGGGTAATTTACAAATGTTGGCTTTGCTTTTGAAAGCCAAATATTTCTTTGATCCATGATATAATAGAAGAAAATGGAGGATAGAAAATGTCTAAAGTAAGATTGTACTTGGTCCGTCATGGGAAAACGATGTTTAACACAATTGGACGTGCTCAAGGATGGAGTGATACACCTCTGACTGCAGAAGGTGAGTTGGGAATCCATGAACTGGGAATTGGCTTGAGAGAGTCTGGTTTACAATTTGATCGCGCTTATTCCAGTGATTCAGGGCGCACCATTCAAACTATGGGAATTATCCTAGAAGAACTTGGCCTGCAGGGGAAAATCCCTTACCGCATGGACAAGCGCATCAGAGAGTGGTGCTTTGGTAGTTTTGATGGGGCCTATGATGGGGACCTCTTTATGGGCTTGATTCCGAGAATTTTCAATGTAGACCATGTTCATCAGTTGTCCTATGCAGAGCTAGCAGAAGGTCTAGTTGAGGTTGATACTGCAGGCTGGGCTGAAGGTTGGGAAAAACTCAGTGGTCGAATCAAGGAAGTCTTTGAAGCAATTGCCAAAGAAATGGAAGAACAAGGTGGGGGCAATGCTCTCGTCGTAAGCCATGGAATGACCATTGGTACCATTGTTTATCTAATCAATGGCATGCATCCGCATGGTCTAGATAATGGTAGCGTGACGATCCTTGAATATGAGGATGGCCAGTTTAGTGTAGAAGTTGTTGGCGACCGTAGCTATCGAGAACTGGGACGTGAGAAGATGGAAGAGACAAATAATCAATAGAAGTTAGCTCCGATTAGGAGCTAACTTTTTTTCCTGTTAAATAAGTTGGATTTGCGACCCAGTATTTCTTGTTATCCAAGTCTAAAAGAACATTTCTCGTCTTTCAAATTCCCTCAAAAATGGTATAATAGTAACATCACAAAATTGGAGAGAGACCATGAGTTTTTACAATCATAAAGAAATTGAGCCTAAGTGGCAGGGCTACTGGGCAGAACATCATACATTTAAGACAGGAACAGATGCATCAAAACCGAAGTTTTATGCTCTCGACATGTTCCCATATCCTTCAGGAGCTGGATTGCACGTAGGACACCCAGAAGGCTACACAGCGACTGATATCCTTAGCCGTTACAAACGTGCGCAAGGCTACAATGTCCTTCACCCAATGGGTTGGGATGCCTTTGGTTTGCCTGCAGAGCAATACGCTATGGATACGGGGAATGACCCGGCAGAATTTACAGCGGAAAACATTGCCAACTTCAAACGTCAAATCAATGCGCTTGGATTCTCTTACGACTGGGATCGTGAAGTCAACACAACAGATCCAAACTACTACAAATGGACTCAGTGGATCTTCACCAAGCTTTACGAAAAAGGTTTAGCTTATGAAGCGGAAGTGCCAGTAAACTGGGTTGAGGAATTGGGGACGGCCATTGCCAACGAAGAAGTCCTTCCTGACGGAACTTCTGAGCGTGGAGGCTATCCAGTTGTCCGCAAACCGATGCGCCAATGGATGCTTAAAATCACTGCCTATGCGGAGCGTTTGCTTAATGACTTGGATGATCTTGACTGGCCAGAGTCTATCAAGGACATGCAACGCAACTGGATTGGTAAATCAACTGGTGCTAATGTAACTTTCAAAGTGAAAGGGACTGACAAGGAATTTACCGTCTTTACGACACGTCCAGATACCCTTTTCGGTGCGACTGTCACTGTATTGGCGCCTGAGCATGATTTGGTAGATGCTATCGTCAGTCCAGAACAAGCTGAAGCCGTAGCAGACTACAAACACCAAGCTAGCCTCAAGTCAGACTTGGCTCGTACCGACCTTGCTAAGGAAAAAACAGGGGTTTGGACGGGTGCTTATGCCATCAACCCTGTCAATGGCAAGGAAATTCCAATCTGGATCGCTGACTATGTTCTTGCTAGTTATGGAACAGGTGCTGTCATGGCTGTGCCTGCCCATGACCAACGTGACTGGGAATTTGCCAAACAATTTGACCTTCCAATCGTAGAAGTGCTTGAAGGTGGAAACGTTGAAGAAGCTGCCTACACAGAAGACGGTCTTCACGTCAACTCTGATTTCCTAGATGGACTGAACAAAGAAGAAGCGATTGCTAAAATTGTAGCTTGGTTGGAAGAAAAAGGTTGTGGTCAAGAGAAGGTTACCTACCGTCTCCGCGACTGGCTCTTTAGCCGTCAACGTTATTGGGGTGAACCAATCCCAATCATTCATTGGGAAGATGGGACTTCAACAGCAGTTCCTGAAAATGAATTGCCACTTGTCTTGCCAGTCACCAAGGATATCCGTCCTTCAGGTACTGGGGAAAGCCCATTGGCTAACTTGACCGACTGGCTTGAAGTGACGCGTGAAGATGGTGTCAAAGGTCGTCGCGAAACCAATACGATGCCACAATGGGCTGGTTCAAGCTGGTACTACCTCCGCTATATTGACCCACACAATACTGAAAAATTGGCTGATGAGGACCTTCTCAAACAATGGTTGCCAGTGGATATCTACGTGGGTGGTGCAGAGCACGCTGTACTTCACTTGCTTTACGCTCGTTTCTGGCATAAATTCCTCTATGATATCGGTGTTGTTCCGACTAAGGAACCATTCCAAAAACTCTTTAACCAAGGAATGATTTTGGGAACAAGCTACCGTGACCACCGTGGAGCTCTTGTAGCGACTGATAAGGTTGAAAAACGTGACGGTTCTTTCTTCCATGTGGAAACAGGAGAAGAGTTGGAGCAAGCACCAGCCAAGATGTCTAAATCGCTCAAGAACGTTGTCAACCCAGACGATGTGGTGGAACAATATGGTGCTGATACCCTTCGTGTTTATGAAATGTTCATGGGGCCACTTGACGCTTCCATCGCTTGGTCAGAAGAAGGTCTGGAAGGAAGCCGTAAATTCCTTGACCGTGTTTACCGTTTGATTACAAGTAAAGAAATCGCTGCGGAAAATAATGGCGCTCTTGACAAGGTCTACAATGAAACAGTTAAATCTGTTACTGAGCAAATCGAATCCATGAAATTCAACACAGCCATTGCCCAACTTATGGTCTTTGTCAACGCTGCTAATAAGGAAGACAAACTCTATGTGGACTACGCCAAAGGCTTTATCCAATTGATTGCCCCATTTGCACCTCACTTGGCAGAAGAACTCTGGCAAACTGTTGCTGCAACAGGTGAGCCCATCTCTTATGTAGCTTGGCCAATTTGGGACGAAAGCAAATTGGTTGAAGACGAAATCGAAATCGTCGTCCAAATTAAAGGAAAAGTTCGTGCCAAACTCATGGTCGCTAAAGACCTGTCACGCGAAGAATTACAAGAAATTGCTCTCGCTGACGAAAAAGTCAAAGCGGAGATTGACGGTAAGGAAATCGTGAAAGTGATTGCGGTACCTAACAAACTCGTCAATATCGTTGTTAGATAAGAAATGAATCCTTCAGAGTAGAATCTGGAGGATTTTTAAATTGGATTATGCTATAATAGTCCCAACTAAGATAAAAACACAGTTCTGGTTGGTAGTCCAGACGTAGGCAAGCCTATCAGTAACCTTCCTCCTTGGTTGTCCATTCTTAGGGATAGATTTAAGGAGGTGCTGTCATGGAAATCGTTTCAATTGGCTTGACAGTTTATTTTGAAGATGGTTTTTGGCATGGATTGTTTGAACAAGAGTACGAGGGAACTTATCAAGTTTGTCGAGTGACATTTGGTCAGGAACCAAAAGAGGATGAAATTTTGAAACTTTTACAGACTCAGTTTGTTCGGTTGTCTTTTAGTCCAGAGGCAACAGTCAAACAGCATGTGAAGATTAAGAATCCGAAGCGTCTGCAGCGAGCTGTAAAGAAACAGGTGAAGCAGAAAGTTTCTTCTAAGTCACAAGAGCTCTTGCAGTTGCAGTATGACGAACGAAAAAAGTATTCAAAACAACAGTCTAGTCTCCAAAAGCAATTGCTCAAGCAAGAGAAATTTGAACGCAAACAGCAAAAACGTAGAGAGAAGCACAAGGGTCACTAGTGACTCTCTCTTTCATAAAAAAGAACAGCTCTTCTTGGATAACAAGAGCTGTTTTTGCTTGTATTGAAGATTTCTTTCCTAATAGATAGACTTATCGTTAATGGCAGTTTCAAATTTAGGACCATACTTGCTTGCTTCAAATTCAATCCTGCCCCATTCAGCATTTTCATTTTACTAGAAGGGAGTGTGTGCCATTATTTCTGATTCATTTTTTATTGTTTGGTTTAGCGAGAACAATACTATTGACTCCTGGATTTTTCTGCCGGATGCTATAAAACATCTCTTTTATAGCGTATGTTTAAAAATATAATGTATGGTTGTAAGTGTTTTTCAACTTCCTCTAGTGATTCGATAGGAGAAAAACGAGCCTGCTCTACTTTAATTTAACCCCCATTATTTTACCACTTGGCCTTTCATTTTAACTGCTTATCTCAAAAGTCGATTTTTCTTTCATTCTTTTTGTTAAACTAGTGTGGTTAAGAGGAGGAAAAAATATGATTTTACAAGCTAAACATTTGACTAAACGGTACGGCAATCACATGGCTGTCGATGATATTCAGTTAGAGTTTGAAAAAGGAAGTTTCAATGCTATTTTGGGACCCAATGGTGCAGGGAAATCAACCACTATTTCCATGTTAATCGGTTTGAAAAATCCGACACAAGGTCAGATTCGATATGCGCCAAATACGAAAATCGGAGTGGTTTTTCAAGCTAGTGTACTGGATGAGATGTTGACGGTTAGGGAAAATCTCACGATTCGTGCTCAACAGTATAAGGAGATTGCGGCAAGTCGTGTGGATGATTTGATCCATCAACTGGGTTTGACTGCTTTCCAGAAACAACTCTATGGAACCTTGTCAGGTGGGCAAAAACGTCGGGTTGATATTGCGCGTGCTCTTCTTTCGCGACCAGATATTCTTTTCTTGGATGAACCAACGACAGGTCTTGATATTCAAACTCGCAAATCCATCTGGGATCTACTGTATCGACTACAAAAGGATGAAGGGATGACTATTATCTTAACGACTCATTATCTGGATGAAGCAGATGAAGCGGATCAGATCTATATCGTTGATCATGGGAAAGTGATTGCGCAAGGTTCTGCGATTGCTATTAAAAGTCAGTATGCATCTAATGTCCTAAAAATTCGTTTTAAGGAAATGAAGGATCTAGAAAAATTGCTACAGACTGGAATGACAGTCGAGGAAGAAAATGAGATGGAATATCTTTTTTATCCAAGGACATCACAGGAAGCCATTGAATATTTGGCAAAAGTTCGAGAAGAAATTGATTCTTTTGAGTTTCGTTCGGGTACTATGGATGATGCCTTTATTGCACTTACAGGAAGAGAGGTTCGCTAATGCTAGCTTTATTGAAACGGAATTTTATCTTATATTTTCGTAATCGTTCGGGAGTATTTTTCTCATTATTGGGGGCATTGATTTCCTTCCTCCTTTATATCATTTTTTTGCAGAAGAATTTGACGGATTCTTGGTCCCAACTCCCTAATAGTACGAACCTTTTAAATAACTGGCTGATGGGTGGGACGTTGGCTGTGACTGGGATGACAACCAGTTTTACGGCTCTTAAACAAATGGTACAGGACCGCGAAAATCAAGTGGATCAAGATCTCTTCTTGACTGATTTAGGCAACTGGGGCTTACAGGCGTCCTATCTAATCAGTAGTATTGTCATTTCTTTTGTCATGCAGGTGTTTATGTATGCTGTTATGAGTTTTTATTTTAAAGAGAGCCCAGTTATCAGCCATTTACCGGAAATCGCTTTGATTATGTTGTTAAGCAGTCTGCTTTCAAGTTTGGTAAATGTTCTCTTGATTTACCGTTTTCAATCTGTAGATAGCCTTGGTAAACTGGCAACGATAGTGGGAACTGCTTCTGGATTTTTAGTAGGAACTTATATCCCCATTGGAGTATTACCTGATTCTGCACAGCTTTTCATGAAATGTACCCCTGCCACTTATATTGCTTCTCTCTATCGACAAGTCTTAATGAAAGAGCGATTAGAGACCGCATTTTCAGGAAATAACAGTCTGTTACAGGAATTTCAAGAAAAAATGGGAATCCAAATCAACTGGCAAGAACTATTGACAAAGGAAGAAACATACTTTATAGTGGTTATTATCAGTCTCGTCGCTATTCTTCTTTGGATGTTATTTGTTAAAGTGTTTAGCAAGAGAAAATAAAGATGTATTGGAGAGAAAATGAAGATTCGTTTTGAAATGAAGACAGAGTTTTCAGAAAAAGACCCACACATTTTAATTCAGGCAGCTCAGTTAACTGACCAAGCAAGAGAAGTCATGGAGTATTTAGAACAATTTTCAACGACTAATCAGGTGGTCATTCCTATTCGAACGGATGATCATCTGGTTATGGTGAAAATTGAGGATCTTATTCTAGCAGATATCGATAAGAATTTGTTGACCATTTATACGGTAGATGGGATTTATAAAACTAAGGAAACATTGACAAACTTTCAGAATCGAATTAATCGACGTAACTTTATACAGATATCACGTCATTCAGTTATAAACATTGACCATTTAGAGTCATTATCGGATAGCTTTTCAGGGAACATGATGGCTAAAATGACTCGGGGTATCAAATCGAGTGTGAGTCGGAAATACGTTAAGTCCTTAATGGATTATCTAGGTTTATAGGAGAAAATCATGAAGCGATTGATTGCTTATTTTGTATCGGGAATGCGTACGGCCTCCTTTGTTTATTTGAGTTTGGTGTTATTGGCTCAGTTTTATTCAGGTATTACCTATCCCGCACCAACGACAAAAAATATTCTAGCTTTGTTTTTGATGAGTGGAATTATGGGGGTATTGACTTTAATCCTTGAAAGGCTAGAGTTTCTTGCTTATAGTATGCGTGTAGGAGTTCATTTGTTAGCGACAGCTACTATTTTAGTATTGACCTACCTATTTTTTGGCTGGGGTTCGGCATTGTTGAGTCCCTTGCTTTGGTTCTTTTTCTTATTAATTTATGGACTGATATGGTTGTACCAGATCTGGCAAACTCACAAGCTCACCCAACGAATTAATCAAGCCTTAGAAGATAAAAGAAAGAAAACAAATCACTAATGTAGTGTTGAGGATGAGGTTTGAGGAGAGCACCAGTTTCCATATAGAGCAAATTATGATATATTATTTTTAGCGTAAAACAAGGAGAAAAACAATGCCAGTAAATGAATATGGTCAGATAATTGGTGAGTCAATGGAAGGTTATACACCAGGTGAATTGCCTTCCATTGATTTCTTAGAAGGGCGCTACGCTCGGATAGAGGCTCTTTCGGTGGAAAAGCATGCGGAGGATTTATTAGCTGTTTATGGTCCGGATACTCCTCGGGAGATGTGGACCTATCTCTTTCAGGAACCAGTGGCAGATATGGAGGAACTGGTTACCGTCTTAAATCAGATGTTGGCTCGTAAGGACCGTTTTTACTACGTGATTATAGACAAGGCAACTGGTAAGGCTTTGGGAACTTTTTCTCTCATGCGCATTGACCAGAATAACCGAGTAATAGAAGTGGGAGCTGTCACTTTTTCTCCAGAACTCAGGGGAACACGTATAGGGACAGAGGCTCAATATCTCCTAGCTCGCTATGTTTTTGAAGAGCTTAACTATCGTCGCTATGAGTGGAAATGCGATGCTCTAAATCTGCCATCAAGACGAGCTGCGGAACGTTTGGGCTTTATCTATGAAGGCACCTTCCGCCAGGCAGTTGTTTATAAGGGGCGCACGAGGGATACGGATTGGCTCGCTATGATTGATAAGGACTGGCCTCAAGTTAAAGCTCGTTTGGAAACATGGTTGGCTCCTGAAAATTTTGATAAAAATGGACGGCAGTACAAGAGCTTGAGAGAATTCTAAGAGGTGTTGGGATGATAACTATTAGAAAGCAAGAAATCGTCAAGCTAGAGGATGTTTTGCATCTCTATCAGGCAGTTGGATGGACAAATTATACACATCAACCTCAGATGTTGGAGAAGGCCTTGTCTCACTCATTAGCGATTTATCTAGCACTTGATGGTGATGCTGTGGTGGGCTTGGTCCGTTTAGTCGGAGATGGTTTTTCATCGATTTTTGTCCAGGATTTGATCGTTTTGCCTAGCTATCAACGCCAAGGGATTGGTAGCGACTTGATGAAAGAGGCTTTAGGTGATTACAAAGATGCCTATCAAGTCCAACTAGTGACCGATCAGACAGAAAAAACCTTGGGATTCTATCGATCTCTGGGATTTGAAACCTTATCTACTTATGACTGTACAGGAATGATTTGGGTGGATAGAAAAAGATAAAAAAATATTTTTTCTTAAGTAAAGTTTAAGTATCCTCTTGTATCATATAGTTATTAAATAAAGACCTCCTAATACTCTTCGAAAATCTCATCAACCTTCGTTAGAGTCGACTTAGCTAACTATAGTTATGCTTGCGCCTATCTGCCTAGTCTGATTTCGATTTTCATTGAGTACCCTTTATTTAATGAAATCCCAAACTTTTCTTTTTCATCATAATCTCCTAAAGAAGTCACCCAATCAGGTGGCTTTTTATGACTTGGGGAGGAAAAATCCATTTGAAAAAAATTTTTTAAAAAATAATAAATCAGAGAAAAAGTTAAGTTAGCTTTAAGATTCATCTTGTATTATATAATCATTAAATAAAGACCTCCTAATACTCTTCGAAAATCTTACCATACTTCGTTAGAGTCGACTTAGCTAACTATAGTTATGCTTGCGTCTATCTGCCTAGTCTGATTTCGATTTTCATTGAGTACCCTTTATTTAATGAAATCCTAAACTTTTCTTTTTCATAATAATCTCCCTAATGAAGCCACCAAATTCGGTGGCTTTTTTGTTTGAAAAAACTCCTTAGAAAAGACTAAGGAGAAAGGATTATGTTTTCTTTTTAAGTTGTTGATTTCGATACTGTCTAGGTGTTAAATGATAGTGTTGCTTAAATTGACGGTTGAAGTTTGAAAGGTTGGTGAAACCGACCTGGCTTGCAATTTCTTGAATGCTGAGGTTGGTTTGGACGAGTTTCTCACAGGATTTTTCAAGACGTAATTGGAGCAGGTAGTCCATACAACTGGCTCCAGTATGTTGCTTGAAAATACTCATAAAGTGATTTTTACTATATCCAAATGTTGCAGCTAGTTGCTCGATATGAATGGCTTCTGAGTAGTGCTGTTCAAGGTAGCAAATCACTTCTTTTAGTTTTTGGTATTTTTGGTAGGTATCATCTGTATAGTGTCGATTGACGTATCTATACTTAAAGAGAAGATGAAGCAATTCGTATAGTTTAGATTTTATGAGTAGATCATAGTATATTCCTTTTTCTTCAAGGATAGAAAAGAGGGAAAGAAGGCAGGATTGAATTTGATCATAGGCCTTATCGCCTGGTGATATTTGAGGAGTGAGGCAAAAGTGACCAGAGTGGAGGGGTTGGATATAGCGTTGGCTAAAGCTGTTAATTTGACTTCTCCCAAGATAATCTAGATGAATCCGAAAGCTGGTAGAAAATAGTTCTTGATCTTTGTGAGAATAGATAGCATGGAGAGAGGTCGGTTGGATAAGAAAAATATCTCCTTCACGACTTTCAAAGCGTTCTGAGTTGATATGAACGATAGCAGAACCCTTTGTAACATAAATAATCTCTAGCTCAGGATGACAATGATAGATTGTGTCAGGAGACGTTTTGGATAGGATTTGTTTTTCAAAATCATATGGGAAGTCAGATGGGTTATCTCGTAAGAAACGTGAACGGTCTGCCATGGTAAATCCTCCCAATATTCTATTACTACTTTTATTATACCAAAAAAACTTCCTTATTTAGGAAGTTTTCGAGTTTTAAGCTTTCTTTTTCATATAAAAAATAGTAAGCATAAGTCCAATGAAGGCCAAAGCGATAGCAACATAAAAAGCTACACTATAATTTCCATTATTAGCCATTGCCATTTGAACAGCGACTTTGGGAGCGAAAAATGCTGCTAAAGAATATCCAGTGAAGACGATACCGTAGTTGACTCCTTGATTTGCAGGACCGTAATTTTCCATGACGATAGATGGGAAGACCCCCATAACACCACCAAAGCAGATACCAAGCCCAATAATTCCTAAGGTAAATCCGAATTGACCAGGAACGATAGTTAGGGAGAATAAAGCTAGGACAATGACAGAATAGATAATCAATAAGGTCTTTGAACGGCCGATTTTATCAGAAAGTGATCCCCAGATAAAACGACCACTAGAGTTTGCGATTGAATAAAGAGAGACATAGAGAGCTGCAGTGCCTGCAGAGAGTCCAAACATTGATTGACCGATTGGTGATGCTTGAGAGGCAATCATCAAACCAGAAAAGGCGCCAACAAAGAACATGCTAATGATAATGTAAAACAGAGGACTTTGTAGCATTTGTTTCCAGTTTTTATTAGTAAGTCCTTGCTTCGTTTGTACTGGAGCTTTCCAACCTGCTGGTTGGTAGCCACTTGGAGCTGCCTTGATAAAGAAAATTGCACAGATGATAACAACAATATAGACTAGCCCAATTGTACGAAAAGCAAAGAAGGCATCTTGTTGTTGAATGAGATTGCTTGCGACTGGAGAAGCGATGACTGCGGCAAATCCCATTCCGCCTGTCAGAATTCCAGAGGCTAAGCCACGTTTATCAGGGAAGAGACGAAGTGAATTGGAGAGGGCACCCGAATAGGCAAAACCTTGACCAAGCCCGGCCATTAATCCATAGGTCAAATAAAGCATGGCTGGTGAATTGGCATAGCCGGTTAAGTAAAATCCGCTAGCAAATAGAAGAGCGCCGAGGGCGATGGTCCATTTTACATAACCTTTGTCAACTAAATAACCTCCTAGAATCATGGGGATAGGGCCGATTGCAGAGTTGATAGCAAATGCTAACATAATATCAGACATGGACCAGCCTGTTGAACTGCTAAGTGGTCCGGCAAAAACAGAAAAGGAATAGACGGCACCTGTGCAAAGAAGAATGGCTGTAGACGCGACTAAAATCCTCCAACGATTGAATGTCTCTTTCATAAAAACATCCTCCTTAAATGTATATTTTTTCACCAAGACTATATCATAGTTAAGGAAGCTGGTCAATAGTTTAAGAAGATATTTTGTTAATTTTTTCACGAACTTGTACTAAAGTACGATAATCTGATAGAATAACACGGTCTTTATTATCAAGGATTTACAAGATTTTCTAAAGTAGTATAATGAAAGTAGATTAAATAAATGAAAGGGGTACCAAGATGAAACTAGTTGCTATCGTTGGAACCAATTCAGATCGCTCAACCAATCGGAAACTCTTGAAATTTATGCAAAAGCACTTTTCGGATAAAGCCGACATTGAGGTATTGGAAATCAAACAATTGCCAGCATTTAACGAACCTGAGGACAAGCAAGCGCCAGCTGAAGTTCAAGCTTTTTCAGAAAAAATTCTTGCCGCAGATGGTGTGATTATTTCAACACCTGAGTATGACCACACGATACCAGCACCTTTGGCCTCTGCTTTGGAGTGGATTGCTTATACCAGTCGTGCCTTGGTTAACAAACCAACTATGATTGTCGGAGCTTCTCTCGGTTTGCTAGGAACATCTAGAGCGCAGGCGCACTTGCGTCAGATTTTAGATGCGCCGGAGCTTAAAGCGAGAGTTATGCCTGGTACAGAGTTCTTTCTAGGTCATTCTGAGCAAGTCCTAGATGATGAGTGTCATTTGAACAATCCTGAAAAGGTTGCAGAACTAGAAGAACATTTTTCAGAGTTTCAAAATTTTGTTGAATTAACAAAAGCTTTGGTCAAACCAGAAGATACAAATCGTAAGAAATCTTTCATTTGGGAAGAATGGTTGAAAGCATAAGTATTTCAAGAAAGGAGAACAATCCATGAAATTAGTAGCTATTGTTGGGACTAATGCAAAAAAATCCTATAATCGCAACCTCTTGCAATTTATGAAAAGACATTTTGCTCAGAAAGCGGATATTGAGATTTTAGAGATAACAGATGTACCAATGTTCAATGAAACAGATGATCAAACAGATACACCTATTATTCAGAAGTTTAATCAAGCTATTTCAGAAGCTGATGGTGTCATTATCTCGACACCCGAGCACAATCATACGATTCCATCAAGTTTGAATAGCTTGCTCGAGTGGTTGTCTTTTAACATTCATCCGCTAGACGGAAAGCCGACAATGATTGTCGGAGCTTCTTACGATATTCAAGGTTCTTCACGTGCCCAACTTCATCTTCGTCAGATTCTGGATGCTCCTGGGGTAAATGCAACAGCTATGCCAGGTAGTGAGTTTTTACTTGGTCGAGCGCATCGAGCGTTTGATGACAATGGAGATTTGATTGATGAGCGAACCGTTGATTTCCTAGATAGTTGTTTTTATCGCTTCCTTCGCTTTGTATCCGTCGCAAACCAACTAAATCTTCCTGAAGAAGTCCGCTTTGAACCGGGGACTTACCATGTTACAACTGAAGGCCATAATGGTAAATTACCGATGGATGTCACGGTTTCGGAGGACCGTATTGAAAAAATTGAAATCGATTCTTCTGGGGAATCTTCAGGAATCGCAGATGTCGTCTTTACCCGTATTCCAGCAGAAATCATTGAGGGACAGACCTTGAACGTCGATGCGGTGTCAGGAGCTTCTGTGACTTCAAATGGTGTTTTAGATGGAGTTGCGCGTGCAGTCAAACAAGCCGGTGCAAATCCAGATGTTTTACGGAAACGTTCCAAAGCTCCATCAGCCTTAGATAAAGAAGATAAGACCTATCAGGCAGACGTTGTCATCGTCGGAGGTGGAGGAGCTGGTTTAGCTGCGGCTGCAGCAGTCTTACAAGCGGGTAAGAAGCCAATTGTTGTTGAGAAATTTCCTGCAATTGGAGGAAATACTGTTCGTGCAGGTGGTCCAATGAATGCACCAGATCCAGCATGGCAAGGAACCTTCGCAGCTCATCCAGGTGAGGCACATACGCTTCAAGAATTGATTGCGACAGATGAATCAACGATTGATCCAGAATATCTAGAGGACTTTAGAGCCTTGAAAGTTGAGGTTGAACAGTATTTGCAGAACCCGAGCTATTTGTTCGATTCTACCTTGCTCTATCGTATCCAAACCTATATCGGTGGGAAACGAAAAGATTTACAAGGAAATGAAATTCATGGCCAGTACGATTTAGTATCTGTCCTAACTGAGCGGGCTCTAGAGTCTGTTCGTTGGTTGGAAGACATCGGTGTTGAATTTGTTCGTAGTGAAGTGACAATGCCAGTTGGAGCCCTTTGGCGTCGTGGCCATAAGCCGGTTCAACCAATGGGGTATGCCTTTATATCCGTCCTACAAAAATATGTTCTAGAACATGGTGGCAAGATTTTGACAGATTCTCCAGTTAAAGAATTGCTTGTAAAAGACGGGGTTGTCAAGGGTGTCAGAGCAGAAGGTCGAAACGGTCAAACCATCATTGTCAATGCAGATGCCGTTGTTCTAGCTTCTGGAGGATTTGGTGCCAATACCAAGATGCTACAAAAATACAATACCTACTGGACTGAAATTGCAGATGATATTGCTACATCTAATACACCAGCTGTAACAGGAGATGGTATTCTTTTAGGGCAAAGTGTAGGTGCAGATTTGGTGGGTATGGGCTTTAGTCAAATGATGCCAGTATCCGATCCAGTGACAGGAGCCCTTTTCTCAGGACTTCAAGTTCCTCCAGCAAACTTCATCATGGTAAATACTGAAGGGAAGCGCTTTGTAGATGAGTACGGTAGCCGAGACAAGCTATCTCAAGCGGCGATTGATAATGGAGGCTTGTTCTATCTAATCGCAGATGAACGTATCAAGGAAACTGCCTACAATACTAGCCAAGAAAAAATCGATGCCCAAGTCAAAGCAGGTACTCTCTATCGTGCAGATACGATAGAAGAGTTGGCGGTTCAGATTGGTGTGGATCCACAAGTTCTAGTGGAAACGATTAAGAATTACAATTCCTATGTAGATGCAGGTTTTGATCCTGAATTTAATAAAGGTAGTTTTGATCTCAAGTGTGAGGTTGCGCCATTTTACGCAACACCAAGAAAACCAGCCGTTCACCATACAATGGGTGGACTCAAGATTGATACTTCAACACACGTTTTGAATGAAAACGGTCAGATTATCCCTGGTTTGTATGCTGCCGGAGAAGTCGCAGGTGGACTCCATGCAGGTAACCGTCTAGGAGGAAATTCACTTACGGATATCTTTACTTTTGGACGTATTGCAGGTCAAATAGCTGTTAAAGAAAATTGTTAGTGATTGATTTAAAAATTAAGGGAATTTTAAGTCTCCTTGTGTATTATATAATCATTAAATAAAGACCTCCTAATACTCTTCGAAAATCTCACCATACTTCGTTAGAGTCGACTTAGCTAACTATAGTTATGCTTGCGTCTATCTGCCTAGTCTGATTTCGATTTTCATTGAGTACCCTTTATTTAATGAAATCCTAAACTTTTCTTTTTCATAATAATCTCCCTAAAGAGGCCACCCAATCAGGTGGCTTTTTTGTTTGTGGCTTGGATTTTTGATATAATAGAGCCATGAGTAGAATTTTAGATAATGAAATCATGGGGGATGAGGAGTTGGTAGAACGTACCCTCCGTCCTCAGTATTTACGTGAATATATTGGGCAGGATAAGGTCAAGGACCAGCTGCAAATCTTTATCGAAGCTGCCAAAATGCGGGATGAGGCACTGGACCATGTTCTTTTATTTGGTCCTCCAGGTCTCGGGAAAACAACCATGGCCTTTGTTATTGCCAATGAACTGGGAGTCAATCTCAAGCAAACGTCAGGTCCTGTCATTGAAAAAGCGGGTGACCTGGTAGCGATTTTGAATGATTTGGAGCCTGGAGACGTTCTCTTTATTGACGAGATTCATCGCTTGCCCATGTCGGTGGAAGAGGTGCTTTATAGTGCCATGGAAGACTTCTACATTGATATCATGATTGGTGCTGGTGAAGGCAGTCGCAGTGTTCATTTGGACTTGCCACCATTCACCTTGATTGGTGCAACGACACGTGCGGGGATGCTCTCAAATCCTCTACGGGCACGTTTTGGGATTACAGGTCATATGGAATACTATGCCCACGCTGACTTGACAGAGATTGTTGAGCGGACAGCAGATATTTTTGAGATGGAAATCACCCATGAGGCAGCTGCTGAGCTGGCCTTACGCAGTCGAGGAACTCCTCGTATTGCCAATCGTCTCCTCAAGCGCGTGCGCGACTTTGCCCAGATTATGGGGGATGGGGTTATCGATGATGTTATTACCGATAAGGCTTTGACCATGCTGGATGTAGACCATGAAGGTTTGGACTATGTGGACCAAAAAATCCTTCGCACCATGATTGAGATGTACGGTGGTGGACCTGTCGGATTAGGTACTCTCTCCGTTAATATTGCCGAGGAGCGTGAGACGGTTGAAGACATGTACGAACCTTACCTCATCCAAAAAGGTTTTATCATGCGGACAAGGTCTGGACGGGTGGCGACTGCTAAGGCATATGAGCATTTAGGTTATGAATACAATGAAAAATGAGCAAGAAATTCTAGATGCTTTCAGAGAAAATCTGGATATGATGACTATTCTGACCATCATTCGTGATCTTGATCTGAAAGATTCGTGGTTGGCGGCAGGTTCTGTCAGGAATTTCATCTGGAATCTCTTGTCTGATAAATCGCCTTTTGATAGTGAGACGGATGTGGATGTGATTTTCTTTGATCCAGATATTTCTTATGAGGAAACAGTATCCATAGAGAAAAAACTGAGAGAAGATTTTCCTCAGTATCAGTGGGAGTTGAAAAATCAGGTCTATATGCATCAGCACAGTCCCCACACTGCGCCTTACACGAGTTCTCGTGATGCTATGAGTAAGTATCCTGAACGCTGTACGGCGATAGGGCTTCGCTTGCATGCCGACGCAACTTTAGAGATCTTTGCGCCTTATGGTTTAGAGGATATTTTGAACTTTCAGATTTCCCCAACTCCTCATTTTTTAGAGAATGAAGACCGAATGAAGCTCTATCAAGAACGCTTGTCCAAGAAAAATTGGCAAGAAAAATGGGAAAATCTCACTTTCTCAAAAAACTTAAGAAAAATTTAAGTTAGGGACGGTATACTAGGTTCATAAGTTAAGAGGAACTTAACTTAAACTCCTAAAACTTTTTCATAATAATCTCCCTATAAAACTAAGTCGCCCAATCAGGCGGCTTATTTTTTGTCTTTACGGAGAGCTAATAACTTAGCAATAGAAGAAAATAGGGAAATATGGTATAATGAAACGATAGATTTTTGAATAGGAATAAGAACATGTTTGGATTTTTTAAGAAAGATAAAGCTGTAGAAGTCGAGGTTCCAACACAGGTTCCTGCTCATATTGGCATCATCATGGATGGGAATGGTCGTTGGGCTAAAAAACGGATGCAACCACGGGTTTTTGGTCATAAAGCAGGGATGGAAGCCCTCCAAAAAGTGACCAAGGCAGCTAACAAGATGGGAGTTAAGGTCATCACGGTTTATGCCTTTTCAACGGAAAATTGGACGCGTCCAGATCAAGAAGTCAAGTTTATCATGAACTTGCCAGTCGAATTTTATGATAACTACGTCCCTGAATTGCACGCAAATAACGTTAAGATTCAGATGATTGGGGAGACAGACCGTCTGCCTAAGCCGACTTTTGAAGCTTTGAAAAAAGCAGAGGAGTTGACTAAGAACAATACGGGCTTGATTCTCAATTTTGCGCTTAACTATGGTGGTCGTGCTGAAATTACGCAGGCTCTTAAGGGCTTGGCTCAAGATGTTCTAGATGCTAAAATAAACCCTGGTGACATCACAGAAGATATGATTGGGGACTATCTTTTTACGCAACACCTGCCAAAGGATTTGCGGGATCCTGATTTGATTATCCGTACGAGTGGTGAGTTGCGTTTGAGTAATTTCTTGCCATGGCAAGCAGCCTATAGCGAGCTTTACTTTACAGATACCTTGTGGCCTGATTTTGATGAAGCTGCCTTGCAGGAAGCTATTGCTGCTTTTAACCATCGCAATCGCCGTTTTGGAGGAGTTTAGGAGAAGATATGACCAAGGATTTACAAAAGAGAACATTGTTTGCGGTATTGGCCCTGGCAATTTTCCTTCCAGTCTTGTTTGCAGGAGGGCTCTTGTTGCAGATAGGGATTGGATTGTTAGCGATGCTAGGCGTCCATGAACTCTTGCACATGAAGGGGCTAAAGACTATGACCATTGAGGGCGCTTTGACTCTTTTTGCGACCTTCGCTCTCACAGTTCCTTTAGAAAATTACCTAACTTTTTTGCCTGTTGATGGGAATGTGGTTGCCTACAGTGTTTTGATTACCATAATGCTAGGGACGACCGTTTTCAGTAAAAACTATACGATTGAAGATGCCGCTTTTCCAATTGCTGTGAGTTTTTATGTTGGTTTTGGCTTCAATGCCTTACTAGATGCTCGGGTGGCAGGTTTTGACAAGGTACTTTTGGCCCTTTTTATCGTCTGGGGGACAGATAGCGCAGCCTACCTGACAGGGATGAATTTTGGTAAACATAAATTGGCGCCGAGAGTTTCTCCTAATAAGAGTATTGAGGGCTTTGTCGGTGGTATTCTAGGTGCGGTACTGATAACAGTGGTTTTCATGTTAGTGGACAGCACAGTTGCTCTTCCTTATGGGATTTATAGAATGAGTCTCTTTGCTGCCTTCTTCAGTGTGGCAGGTCAGTTTGGTGACTTGATTGAGAGTGCCATGAAACGCCATTTCGGTGTTAAGGATTCTGGAAAATTTATCCCTGGACATGGCGGTGTGTTGGATCGCTTTGACAGCATGCTGATTGTGTTTCCAATGATGCACTTATTTGGCCTGTTTTAAAGAAAGGAATATTGAATGATTGGATTGCTAACCTTTATCCTCGTTTTTGGGATTATTGTGGTGGTGCATGAGTTTGGACATTTTTATTTTGCCAAGAAATCGGGCATTCTAGTTCGTGAATTTGCCATTGGTATGGGGCCCAAGATTTTTTCCCATATCGGTAAGGATGGCACTGCTTATACCATTCGAATCCTTCCTCTAGGAGGCTATATTCGTATGGCAGGCTGGGGTGATGATGCGACAGAAATCAAGACAGGAACTCCAGTCAGTTTAACACTTGCCGATGATGGTAAGGTCAAACGGATCAACCTCTCAGGGAAGAAGTTGGATCAAACGTCTCTTCCTATGCAGGTAACTCAGTTTGACTTTGAAGACAAGCTCTTCATTAAAGGCTTGGTCTTGGAAGAAGAAAAGACCTTTGCAGTGGATCATGATGCAACGGTGGTTGAAGAAGACGGAACCGAAGTGCGCATTGCTCCTCTGGATGTACAGTATCAAAATGCTTCTATCTGGGGTAAGCTCATCACCAACTTTGCAGGTCCCATGAATAACTTTATCTTAGGTGTTGTTGTTTTTTGGATCTTGATCTTTTTGCAGGGCGGTGTTAGAGATACTCAGACCAATCTCTTTCATGTCATGCCAGAAGGAGCTTTGGCTAAGGTGGGCGTAGCTGAGACAGCTCAAATCACCAAGGTCGGCTCGCATGAGGTTAAGAATTGGCAAGACTTGACCCAGGCTGTGGAAGCAGATACCAAGGACAAGACAGCCCCGACCTTAGATGTGACCATTTCTGAAAATGGTAGCGAAAAACAAGTCACGGTGACTCCAGAAGAGAATCAAGGACGTTATATTCTTGGGGTTCAACCGGTAGTCAAGTCAGACTTTCTATCCATGTTTGTTGGTGGATTTACAACTGCAGCTGACTCAGGACTTCGTATCCTTTCGGCTTTGAAAAACTTGATTTTCCATCCAGATTTGAACAAACTCGGCGGACCCGTTGCCATTTTTAAGGCAAGTAGCGATGCTGCTAAAAATGGTCTTGAGAATGTCCTCTATTTCCTAGCTATAATTTCCATCAATATCGGGATTTTTAACTTGATTCCTATCCCGGCTTTGGATGGTGGAAAGATTGTGCTCAATATCCTAGAGGCTATCCGCCGGAAACCCCTTAAACAAGAAATTGAAACCTATGTCACCATGGCTGGTGTAGTTATCATGGTTGTCTTGATGCTAGCTGTGACCTGGAATGACATTATGCGACTCTTCTTTTAGATAATCGAGGAATATTATGAAACAAAGTAAAATGCTAATCCCAACGCTTCGCGAAATGCCAAGCGATGCTCAAGTTATCAGCCACGCCCTTATGTTGCGTGCTGGTTATGTTCGTCAAGTTTCTGCCGGTGTATATTCTTACCTACCACTCGCTAACCGTGTGATTGAAAAGGCTAAGAATATCATGCGCCAAGAGTTTGATAAGATTGGTGCGGTGGAGATGTTGGCTCCTGCACTTCTCAGTGCCGATCTTTGGCGTGAATCAGGTCGTTATGAAACCTATGGTGAAGACCTTTATAAACTGAAAAACCGTGAAAAGTCAGACTTTATCTTAGGTCCGACACACGAAGAAACTTTTACAGCTATTGTTCGTGACTCTGTGAAATCTTACAAGCAATTGCCACTCAACCTTTACCAAATCCAACCGAAATACCGTGATGAAAAACGTCCACGTAACGGACTTCTCCGTACGCGTGAATTTATCATGAAAGACGGCTATAGTTTCCATGCTAATTACGATAGTTTGGATGTGACTTATGACGAGTACAAGGCAGCCTATGAACGTATCTTCACTCGTAGTGGTTTGGACTTCAAGGCCATCATCGGTGATGGTGGCGCCATGGGTGGTAAGGATAGCCAAGAATTTATGGCCATTACACCAGCTCGTACAGACCTTGACCGCTGGGTTGTCTTGGACAAGTCAGTTGCCTCATTTGATGAAATTCCTGCAGAAGTGCAAGAAGAAATCAAGACAGAATTGCTCAAATGGATGGTTTCTGGTGAAGACACCATTGCCTACTCAAGTGAGTCTAGCTATGCAGCTAACTTAGAAATGGCAACAAACGAGTACAAACCAAGCAACCGTGTCGTTACGGAAGAAGAAGTAACTCGAGTGGAAACACCAGGTGTTAAATCTATTGACGAAGTCGCAACCTTCCTTAACATCCCAGAAGAACAAACAATCAAAACCCTCTTCTACATGGCAGATGGTGAGCTTGTTGCAGCCCTTCTAGTTGGAAATGACCAACTCAATGAAGTTAAGTTGAAAAACCACTTGGGAGCAGATTTCTTTGACATTGCGAGCGAGGAAGAAGTAGCAAGTGCTGTTCAAGCCGGCTTTGGTTCACTTGGCCCAGTTGGTTTGCCAGAAAATGTGAAAATCATTGCAGACCGTAAGGTGCAAGATGTTCGCAATGCTGTTGTAGGGGCTAATGAAGATGGCTACCACTTGACGGGTGTGAATCCAGGTCGTGACTTTACTGCAGAATATGTAGATATCCGCGAAGTTCGTGAGGGTGAAATTTCCCCAGACGGACAAGGTGTCTTAAACTTCGCCCGTGGTATTGAGATCGGTCATATTTTCAAACTCGGAACTCGCTACTCAGCAAGTATGGGCGCAGATGTTTTGGACGAAAATGGCCGTGCTGTGCCAATAATCATGGGTTGTTACGGTATCGGTGTTAGCCGTCTCCTTTCAGCCGTTATGGAGCAACACGCTCGCCTCTTTGTCAATAAAACGCCAAAAGGCGAATACCGTTATGCTTGGGGAGTTAACTTCCCTAAAGAATTAGCACCATTTGATGTGCACTTGATTACTGTCAATGTCAAAGATGAAGAAGCGCAAGCCTTGACAGATAAACTTGAAGCAAGCTTGATGGGAGCTGGTTACGAAGTCTTGACAGACGACCGTAACGAACGTGTCGGAGTGAAGTTTAGCGATAGTGACTTGATTGGGTTGCCAATCCGTATTACTGTTGGGAAGAAAGCAGCTGACGGTATTGTAGAAGTTAAGATCAAGGCGACTGGTGACACCATCGAAGTTCATGCAGACAACTTGCTTGAAACGCTTGAAATCCTCAGCAAGAAATAAAAACTATAATCAGAAGAAAAACAAGGCAAAAATGTAACTAGTTTTTACCTTGTTTTTTCTATATAATGAGAGTGAAGAATACATCATCAAGTTAAGAGGTATAATAATGTTAAAATTTCCAAAGGATTTTGTCTGGGGTTCCTCTACTTCTGGACCACAGACAGAAGGTCGTGTACCTGGTGACGGCAAGGGATACAATCTCTGGGATTATTGGTTCCAAGTAGAGCCAAATCGTTACTACAATGGAATTGGACCTGATAAAACATCGACTTTTTACGAAAACTGGGAAAAGGATATTGAGCTTTTGGTAGAGACTGGGCATACAGCCTTCCGAACTTCTATCCAGTGGTCTCGTATTTTTCCGCAAGGTCGTGGAGAGATCAATCCGCAAGGGGTGGCTTTCTACCGTCAGGTTTTTGAGGCTATTAAGGCCAAGGGGATTCGTCTCTTAGTCAATCTCTATCACTTCGACCTGCCTTTTGCCCTTCAAGAAGCTGGTGATGGCTGGGAAAATAAGGCAACTGTCAAGGCTTATGAAGACTATGCTCGTTTTTGTTTTGAGACTTACGGTGACTTGGTAGACCAATGGATTACCTTTAATGAACCCATCGTCCCCGTAGAATTTGGTTATTTTTATGATGCCCATTATCCTCACAAGGTGGATGCCAAAGCAGCGGTTAAGGTTGCCTATCATACGCAACTGGCTAGTAGTCTTGCGGTTAAGGCCTGTCATGAGATTCTGCCTGGCTCTAAGATTGGAATTGTACTTAACTTGACACCAGCCTATCCACGTAGCCAGCATCCTGCGGATGTCAAGGCTGCGCGCATTGCCGACCTCTTCCAAGCTCAATCTTTCCTAGATCCGTCTGTCTTGGGAGCTTATCCAGAGGAATTGGTGGAAATTTTAGCTGAGCATGATTTGCTGCCAGAGTACACTGTTGAAGAGTTAGAACTCATTCGCGAGAACATAGTTGATTTCCTTGGAGTCAACTACTACCAACCTTTGCGCGTTATGGCGCCGCGTTTTGCTAAACATCCAGACAGTCCCCTCTTGCCAGAACATTTTTACGAGCCTTATATCATGCCGGGCCGTAAAATCAATCCTCACCGAGGTTGGGAAATCTACGAGCAGGGGATTTATGATATCGCTCAAAATATCAAAGAAAATTATGGTAATATTGAGTGGATGTTGACAGAGAATGGCATGGGTGTTGAAGGTGAGGATAAATTCCGTGAGAATGGCATGATTCAGGACGACTATCGTATCGACTTTGTCAAAGGACATCTGCGTGAACTTCACCGTGCCATTGAAGACGGAGCCAATTGTAAGGGTTACTTAATCTGGACCTTTATTGATTGCTGGTCATGGCTCAATAGCTATAAAAACCGCTACGGTCTAGTTGAGCTTGACTTGGAAACACAGGAACGTCGTCTAAAAAAATCAGGCCATTGGTTCAAGGAACTCAGCGACCATAATGGATTTTAAGAATAAAAAGAGTGAGATGGTGTTCATCTCACTTTTTATTACAATATCATCACCAAGGTCCCAATCGTAATCAGGATACAGCCAATAATTGTTTTAAACGTCAGGACATCCTGTAGGAAGAAAAAGGCTAGAACGAGGGTAATGACGAGACTGAATTTATCGACAGCAGATACCTCAGTCGCATTGCCCATCTGTAGGGCCTTGTAGTAGCAGAGCCAGGAGGCGCCAGTGGCTAAGCCTGATAAGATGAGAAAGAGCCAACTTTTTTTACTGATGTTGACAATTTCGGTCTGACTATTGGTCAAGAAAACCATAGCCCAGGCCATAAGAATGACGACGACTGTACGAATAGCAGTTGCTAGATTGGATGGAACTCCTTCAATCCCAATCTTGGCTAAAATTGACGTTAAGGCTGCAAAGATAGCTGATAAAAGTGCGAAGAAAAACCACATGGCGAATACCTCCTCCCCTTATTATAAGTAATTGATGCCGACTTGTCAGGTATCAAGTGAAATCTTGATAAAATACCAGATAGAAAAACTATACCAATTTTTATCCTTGACAAGTGAGAAAAACAAGTATATACTGTTTTTGCTGATTCCGTAAAGCGAGAATTAGACTATACCAATTTAAGGAGAAAGCACAGCTGGTCTGTGTCGTATATACTATGTGTGGAATTGTTGGTGTTGTTGGAAACACAAATGCAACTGATATTTTGATTCAAGGGCTTGAAAAGCTCGAATACCGTGGCTATGATTCTGCGGGGATTTTTGTCCTAGGTGGTGCTGAAAATCATCTAGTCAAGGCTGTCGGTCGTATCGCAGAATTGTCTGCCAAGACAGCTGGTGTTGAGGGAACAACAGGTATCGGACATACGCGTTGGGCGACTCACGGGAAACCAACGGAAGATAATGCTCACCCACACCGCTCTGAGACGGGACGTTTTGTCTTGGTGCACAATGGAGTGATTGAAAACTACCTTGAAATCAAGGAAGAATACCTTGCAGGTCACCACTTCAAGGGGCAAACCGATACGGAAATCGCTGTTCACTTGATTGGGAAATTTGCAGAAGAAGAAGGTCTCTCAGTTCTTGAAGCCTTCAAAAAAGCCCTTCACATCATTCGTGGTTCTTATGCCTTTGCCTTGATTGACTCTGAAAATCCAGATGTCATCTATGTCGCTAAGAACAAATCACCACTCTTGATTGGTCTTGGAGAAGGCTACAACATGGTCTGCTCAGATGCTATGGCTATGATTCGTGAGACCAACCAATACATGGAAATTCATGACCAAGAGTTGGTAATCGTCAAGGCTGATAGCGTCGAAGTTCAAGACTATGATGGTAACAGTCGTGAGCGTGCTAGCTATACTGCTGAGCTCGACTTGTCAGATATCGGTAAGGGGACTTATCCTTACTACATGCTCAAGGAAATTGATGAGCAACCAACGGTTATGCGTAAACTCATCCAAGCCTACACAGATGAGGCTGGTCAAGTAGTCGTTGACCCAGCTATCATCAAGGCTATTCAAGATGCAGACCGTATTTACATTCTTGCAGCTGGGACATCTTACCACGCAGGATTTGCTTCTAAAAAAATGCTGGAAGAATTGACAGATACACCTGTTGAACTTGGAATCTCATCTGAGTGGGGCTACGGTATGCCACTTCTCAGCAAGAAACCACTCTTTATCTTTATCAGTCAGTCTGGTGAAACAGCGGATAGCCGTCAGGTTTTGGTCAAGGCTAATGAAATGGGAATCCCAAGCTTGACAGTGACAAACGTCCCAGGTTCAACCCTTTCACGTGAAGCCAATCATACCATGCTTCTTCACGCAGGACCTGAAATTGCCGTGGCATCAACCAAGGCCTACACAGCGCAAATCGCAGCCCTTGCCTTCCTTGCAAAAGCAGTCGGAGAGGCAAACGGCAATGCCAAAGCGCAAGCCTTTGACCTGGTTCATGAGTTGTCAATCGTAGCTCAGTCTATCGAATCAACTCTTTCTGAAAAAGAAACCATTGATGCCAAGGTTCGTGACCTTCTTGAAACCACTCGCAATGCCTTTTACATTGGACGTGGTCAAGACTACTATGTAGCCATGGAAGCGAGCCTCAAACTCAAAGAGATTTCTTACATCCAGTGTGAAGGCTTTGCGGCAGGAGAACTCAAGCATGGAACCATTGCCTTGATTGAAGAAGGAACGCCTGTCTTGGCCCTCTTGTCAGATCCAATCCTTGCTAACCACACTCGTGGAAATATCCAAGAGGTTGCAGCCCGTGGTGCTAAGGTTCTCACTATCGCAGAAGAAAATGTTGCTAAAGAGACAGACGATATCGTCCTTACGACCGTCCACCCTTACCTCTCACCAATCTCAATGGTCGTACCAACGCAATTGGTCGCTTACTTTGCAACACTCCACCGTGGCCTTGATGTGGACAAACCACGTAACCTTGCTAAGTCAGTAACAGTAGAATAAGCTAAGAAAGTCTAGTTCATCTAGACTTTTTCTAATGAGCAAATTTATTGGAAATAAAACTAATTAGTGATAAAATACCCTAAAACTAAAAGAGATAGCGAGGAAACAGGATGGTAGAATTAGGAATTTCAACATTTGGTGAAACAACAGCTCTAGAAGCGACCGGGCAGATTTACAGTCATGATGAACGCATTCGTCAGTTGGTGGCAGAAATTGAGCTGGCTGATAAGGTTGGTTTGGATGTGTACGGGATTGGGGAGCATCATCGGGAGGACTTTGCGGTATCGGCGCCAGAGATTGTTCTTGCAGCTGGGGCAGTCAATACCAAAAAGATTCGTTTGACTAGTGCGGTCAGCATTCTCTCGAGTATGGATCCGATTCGCTTGTTCCAACAATATGCTACCATCGATGCCTTGTCAAATGGACGGGCAGAGATTATGGCTGGGCGTGGTTCATTTACCGAGTCTTTCCCACTGTTTGGCTATGACTTGAAAGACTATGAAACTCTCTTTGATGAAAAGTTAGATCTGCTTCAGTTGGCAAATGAAAGCACCAAAGTGAATTGGCAGGGGCAATTGACCCAAACGATTTCTGGCAAAGAAGTCTATCCCCGTCCTGTTCAGGACAAATTGCCATTGTGGGTGGCGACAGGTGGCCATGTCGAATCAACAGTGAAGATTGCTCGGGCAGGGCTGTCGATTGTCTATGCCATTATCGGTGGCAATCCGCGTTATTTTAAAAAGCTGATTCAAGCTTATCGTGAGATTGGAAGGGATGCCGGTCATGCGGATAAAGACCTGAAAGTGGGGGCTCATTCTTGGGGCTGGATTGCTGAGGATGGCGAACAGGCTGTAAAAGATTATTTCCATCCGACTAAGCAAGTGGTGGATGCGATTTCCAAGGACCGTCCACACTGGCAGGAGTTGACCTATGAGCAATATTTGGAGCAAGTTGGTCCAAATGGTGCCATGTTTGTGGGAAATCCAGACCAGGTAGCAGAAAAATTGATTCGCATGATTGAGGATTTAGGCTTGGACCGTTTCATGCTCCATCTACCGCTTGGTTCCATGCCTCATGATCAAGTTTTGAGAGCTATTGAACTTTTTGGAACGCAAGTCGCACCAAAAGTGCGTGCTTACTTTGCCATGAAAGAAGGGTTATAAAAAAATCCAATCAGTTGAGTCGATTGGTGAGGAACACCCATGGATTCAGCAACAGGTGGAAGTGGTACAAGCGATAGAGCATACTATCTAGTGGAATATATACTAGTTTATACCAAGTACAAGATAAAATAGCAAAAAAGGCGATTATCCAAGCGGAAATCGTCTTTTTTGATATTCTCACAAATACGATATCTTGTGGTTGGTGTAAACTGGTAGATAGTTCTCTTATTTTATTTATCAAAACCTTGTAAGTTTTTTTGGCGCTCTTCAGTTTGACCCTTGGCATCCAATTTATTACCATTGTAAACAGTACTTTCCCATGATCCGTACATTGGGTTAGGGAAAATGATGAATTTCTCACCAAACTCTTTTTGTAATTCCTCTAATTTTTGGTCGCGCTCAGTTTCAGAGGTCTTTGAAAACTCTGCAAAGTCCACAAGATTGTCTCCTAGTAGCATGACTAAGTTGGTTTTTTCTTGGACTGCTTGTCTACGACCTTCTTTAGATTTGACGCCTTTTTCTAAGAACATGAGATGATCGCGGCTTTGTACAGGGATTCCTTCATTTTCTAGGTTTTTGATCGTATCATCTACCTGATCTATCGTGCGGTCAGATACATAGTAAATTTGGACACCGTTTTTGTCTGCAAATTGGAGGAAGTCTTTAGCGCCTGGTACAGCCTTGGCTGCGGATTTTTTTACCCAGACATCCCAGTTTTCTGGGGTAAATGCTGTTCCGTCTTTGACATTTTGAGCTTGATAAGGGCTATTGTCTAATACGGTTTCGTCTAAGTCCAAAACGATAGAGTAGGGTTTATCTGTCTGTGTTTTTAGTAGTTCTTTCAAACGATCAGTAGCGACATTGTAACCTTGTAGATAGAGTGCCTTGGTCTCAGCTGCTTTTTGATACCAAAGAGTTGACATAGTATTTTCTCTTGAACGCAACTGATCATAGGTCATGGTAACCTGATTATCAGATGTACTGCTTTGTGTTGTCTGTGAATTTGCCGAATTTGTGCCACAGCCAGTCAGTAAAATGACGGAAGCAAGTGTAGAAGTAATTGTAATAGTAACTTTGGATATTTTCATAATCCCATCCTCCTAATAATAGTCTATTAATATTGTAGCGTTTTCATGGGATTTGTGCAAGGAAATATCGAGAGAAAAGAAATTTTTCAGTAGTAATTTGGTATTAGGATAAAATTATGTACTTAATTTGGGAATGAAGATGGATATAAAAATTTCCAATCGGCTTGATAGAAAATCTATATCAACTCCTTTTTGAAAAATAGATGAAAATAAAGTGAATCTTTGAAAGGCTAGTAACATCAAGCTTTTTAGGGATTTTTTTCTTTATAGATATAAAAATTTCCAATCGAGTTGATAGTCAATATATATTGGGAAAAGGGGAAAAGGAGTGGTAAGATGGTTTCAATCCAAATGGAAGGAGAGAGGTATGGCAAGTAAAAGAGAGCTAGTCTTTAGAGCGATTCGAGGCGATGAAGTGGAAAGAGTTCCTGTGGGATTTTGGTTTCATTTTGTAACACTCGAAGAAAAGGGGCAGGGATTAAATAATCCACGTATCTTTCAAAAAAGTGTTGACGGGCATCGCAACTATGTGGAAAGGATTCGCCCTGATTTTGTCAAAATTATGAGTGACGGTTTTTTCCTTTATCCAAGTAATGTTTATAGTCCTACGATTGCAAGCATTCAGGAGCTGACTTCTATTGAGTCGATTGGTGAGGAACACCCATGGATTCAGCAACAGGTGCAAGTGGTACAAGCGATTCGAGAGACCTTTACCGAAGAGATTGCTTCTTTCTACAATATCTTTTCGCCTATCTCCTACCTCAAGCGCTGGTTCCGTACAGAAACTTCTCGAGGAGATAGGGAAGTGGCTGATCTGTTGCTTGAAAATCCTGAGCAATTCAGAGCGATTCTAGATGTGATTGCAGGAGATATTGCTATCCTAACTCAGAAAATCATCCAGCAAGGTGAAGTTGACGGGATTTACCTCAGCACTCAGGAAATTCAAGATGAGCGCATCACGCCAGCACTTTACCAAACCTATATCGAACCGAGCAATATAGCGATTTTGGAGGCAGCTAATCAGGTGGGTGGGACCAATATCCTTCATATCTGTGGTTTTGAAGGTGCGAGCAATAATGTGACGATATTTAAGGACTATCCAGCTCAAGTGGTCAACTGGGCGACTCATCATGAGGATGTTAGTTTGACACAGGGGCAAGAGTTGTTTCCAGGCAAGGCCGTTTTAGGTGGATTTGAAAATGGCAAGAAAAGTTTGCTTTATCAAGGTTCCAAGGTAGAATTGCAAAATGAAACAAGGCGGTTGCTGGCTGAAGCGGGTAGTAAAGGTGTTCTTCTGGGAGCTGACTGTACTGTTCCAGATGACTTTGACTTAGAGAGGTTGGACTGGATTCGGCAGGCAGCTGTTCTCTAAAAGGAGGAGCTATGAAAAGTAAAAGATGGGGCATCTTCATTGCAGTTGTCGGTTTGCTGGCTTTGGTTGCCATAAGCGTCGTAAAAAATCAGCACTGCAAAAATGGAGAGAGATGTCGTGGAGTTCAGGATTTTTCCAAGTCCAGTCTCCCCTTTCTACGCTCGAATGATATCGCAAGCAGTTTATTAGTTGAAAAAGTAAGAAATGGAGAATAAGAATGTCAGAAAAAAAAGAATGGGTTTTAAAAGCATTTAAAGGTGAAAAGGTTGATCGTGTGCCAGTTGGCTTTTGGCACCATTTCACATCCGAAGACGAATGGCTACACGGTTTCTCAAATCCAGTCATTATCGAGAAGAATATTGAGGGCCATAAGCGCTTTATCCGAGAAGTTCAGCCAGACTTTATCAAACTCATGAGTGATGGCTACTTTGCTTATCCAAATCCAGCGATTGCCAAAGACAAATCACTTCAAGAATTGGCAACCATTCAACCACTCGGACCAGATCATGCTTGGATAAAAGAGCAGGTGGACTTGGTTAAGAAAATCAAGCAAGAGTTTACAGAAGATATTGTTGCGATTTACAATATTTTTGCTCCTGTGACCTATCTCAAGTGGTTGCTTGGGGAAGTGTCTGGTGGAGATGACCTCATTGCAGATTTTCTGGTGGAAGATCCTGAAGCTCTGAAGAAGGTGTTGGATGTGATTGCAGAGGATATTGCGAGTCTCAGCCGAGCTGTTATCGAAGAGGCTGGTGCTGATGGAATCTACCTCAGCGTGCAGAGTATCCAAGATCAACGAGTGTCGGCAGCAGAGTATCAAGCCGTCATTGCCCCTAGCGAGATATCGGTTCTGGAAGCAGCTAGTGCTGTTGGTGGCGTCACAGTTCTTCATATCTGTGGCTACGAGGGGGCGCGAAATGATATTCACCTTTTTGCAGACTATCCAGCCCAAGTCTTTAACTGGGCTGTAGGACCGGAGGGAATCACTCTCAAGGAAGGTCGTGAGATTTTCAAGGGACGTACGGTTCTTGGAGGATTCGAAAATGGCAAGACGGGCTTACTGTATACTGGTAGCAAGGATGCCATTCAGGCTGAGGCAAAGAAACTAGTTGCAGAAGCTGGGGAACAGGGCTTGGTACTTGGGGCAGATTGTACCATTCCAAGTGATATCGCAGTTGAACGTATCCAGTGGGTTAGAGAAGCGCTTGAAAACTAAAGGAGAAAAAGATGAGTAAAAAAGCATGGATTATCGGTGGTGTAGCAGTGGTTGCAGTAATTGGGGCAACGATTATCGGGAGAAGTTTAGCTGGTGCTCCAGCCAAGGAGGGAGAAACGGCTTCGTCTGCTGAAGTCATAACCTTGAAGGTTGCCCATACACAAAATTATGTACCTTATGACTTTGTCAATGAAAAAGGGGAATCAGATGGTTATGAAGTAGCTGTTTTGAAGGCTGTTGATGAGAAGTTGGCAAACTATCAATTTGAATATACGGGTACCAGTGATGACGACCTTTTGATTGGTCTGGAATCAGGCAAGTATGACATCGGAACCAAGGGAGCTTGGTACACAGAAGAACGAGCTAAAAAGTTTGTCATTCCATCTGAACCAGTCGGAGCGAGCATCATTGGATTTACTGTCAGAAAAGAAGATGAACAGAAATACAAAACCATTGATGACTTTGCTAAGAATAAAGGGAAATTGGTTCCCATCTCCCCACAGAATGCTCAATGGAATGTTATCACCAGCTACAATGAAAAACATCAGGATGCACCGATTGAGCTAACAGCAGCTGAATCCTTTAAAGTGGCAGATGCCTATGCTTGGGTCTTAGAAGGACGTTATGATGCCTTCTTTGATATCAAACTGTCCTTTGAAAAAGCAGTTACCTCAGAAGATGGCCCTTACCACCAATATGCGGACAAACTCAGCTGGTTCCCATACAAGGGTATCCCAACTTATCCCTTGATTCACCGTGATGAAAAGGGTGAGAAATTTGCTAAAGAATACGAAAAAGCAATCAAAGAGTTGAAAGAAGATGGCACGCTTGCTAAGCTATCTCAGCAATACTTTAAAGAAGATGTCTTTAGTTATGTAGACAAAGACTAGGCCAGAAATTCCAAGACTAGAAAGGGTTTTGCATGGTTTCTTATGATTTTTCCAAGGTCTTTCAGTTTTTACCGACCTTATGGCAGGCACTTCCTATGACCTTGTCCATTCTCTTTTTTACCACTCTTCTTGGTTCCCTTTTTGGAGGTCTCTTGGCCTGGGCACAAGTAGGAGAAGACAAGAGTTTTGCAGCGATTTCCAAAGGCTATATCTTTACCCTTCGTTGTACACCGCCGATTGTCTTGCTTTTTCTAGTCTTTTATGGCTTGCCAGAATTTCTGAAATGGTGGCTTGGTTTGGACATCAACAACTGGTCTAAAACTATTTTTGTTCTCTTGACGATGATTCTCTTGTTTGCGGCTATTGTTGCCGAGGTTTTCAAGGCGGCCTATCAAGCTATTCCAAAGGGGCAGGCAGAGGCCGGGCTTAGTATTGGTTTGACTCCAAGTCAGACTTTTTGGAGAATCATTTTTCCTCAAGCTTTTCAAGTTGCTCTTCCCAATATAACGACCGCTATTCTCAATCTCATGCGGGATGCTGCCTTGGCTTATACGATTGGTTTTGTTGATGTTATGGGGGCAGGCAATCTCTTGATTAGTCGCAATTTAGGGAACTACTCTCTGGAAACCTATACGGCAGTTGCGCTTCTTTACTGGGGGATTGCCTTGGTTATTTCTAGCTTGAGTCGTTTGCTTGAGAAGTCTTTGGAAACAAAAGGGAGGTAAGAAATGGATATAGACTATATTGTAAAGACCTTTCTGGAGACCTTGAAGGGTGTGCCAATCACCTTGATTATCATGATTGTGGCTATGGTCTTAAGCTTTTTACCGGCTCTATTTTTAGCCTTGGGGCAGATTTACAAGGTTCGAGGTGTGAGGAGTTTTTCTCTGGTCTATCTGGCCTTTATCCGAGCGACTCCTCCGATTTTATTGATTCTCTTCTTTTATAGTTTGTTTCCAAGCCTGCTGAATCAATTTCTCAAAAGCATAGGAAGTGACTTTGATATTTTCAAGCTTGATCCTCTCTATTATGCCTTTATCATTTATAGTTTGATGACAGTCGGGAGTTTATCGGAGATTTTGCGTTCAGCCATCTTGACGGTGGACAAGGGACAACTAGAGGCAGCGCATGCGATTGGCTTGACTACGACCCAGGCCTATCTAAGGATTGTTTTTCCTCAAGCCTTGCGCTCAGCCTTGCCTAACTTGGCCAATCTGGTGATCAATATCGTCAAAGGGACCTCCCTGGTCTTTGTTATGACTATCAAGGACATCACCGCTATTGCTCGTGTAGAAGCGTCCTACGGTTACCAGTATTTTGAGTCTTATTTTGTGATCTTTTTGCAGTATATTTTGATCTGTGGTTTGATTCAGTGGGGCTTCTCCCTACTGGAAAAAGGCTATGTGAAAAAAGAAAAAAGTGCAAAAGCATCTAGCGCGCGTTTCGTATAGGAGGACAGGATGTTACAAGTAGAACATATCGCAAAAACATTTGGTGAGAGGCAGGTCTTGGAGGATGTCAATCTTCAGGTTAACCAAGGGGATGTCGTCGTTATTTTAGGACCATCAGGTTCGGGGAAAACGACCTTTCTCCGTTGTCTTAATCACTTAGAAAAAGCTGACAGTGGCCGTTTGACCTTGGCAGGAAAGACCTATGACTTATCCAAATTGAGCAAGAAAGACATTCTAGAAATTCGCCAAAAAACAGCCTTTGTTTTCCAACACTACAATCTCTTTGCAAACAAAACTGCTCTGGAAAATATTCTAGAAGGCCTAATCGTGGCTCGTAAAGTTCCCAAGGAAGAAGCGCTCAAACGTGCAGAATCTGCCTTGGAAAAAGTTGGTTTACTGGCCTACAAAGACTACTACCCTTCACAACTATCTGGAGGGCAACAACAACGAATAGGAATTGCGCGTGCTATTGCCGTCAAACCCGAGGTCATTTTGCTAGATGAACCAACATCAGCACTAGACCCTGAGTTGGTTGGAGATGTTTTGGATGTTCTGAAACAGTTGGCGGGAGAAGGTGTGACCATGGTGGTCGTCACGCATGAGATGGGATTTGCTAGAGATGTCGCCAACCACGTTATTTTCATGGATGGAGGCCGTATCGTAGAGGAGAACAATCCCCACGATTTCTTTAGTCGTCCACAAGAAGAACGAACCAAGCAGTTCCTGGCTCGTATCTTATCAGACGCTAGCTATAGTGTAGAATATATGATTTGATAGATAAGTGTATCATAAAAACAACACCCCATTGACTAGAAGAGTCTTCTAATCAATGGGGTATTTTTCTATAGGAGGGCTAGTTTATACTCTTCGAAAATCTCTTTAAACCAGGTCAGCTTCGCCTTATCTACAACCTCAAAGCTGTGCTTTGAGCAGCCTGTGGCTAGCTTCCTAGTTTACTATTTGATTTTCATTTAGTGTTAGTTCTTTTTCTTGTTTTGTATCAACCATCCAAGTCCGAGAAGGGCGAGGATGCTGAATCCAGCAAGAGCAAGGAGGGATTTGCTCTCAGTTCCTGTGTTAGGAAGGGCTTTCTGAGAAAGAGCCTCTGCAGCAGTTTCTTGAGTTTCAGGATTGGCTGCTAGGTTTTGAGCTTGACCTTGTTCTGGTTCAACTTCCAAGCTAGAAAGATCAAATTCTGGTTTTTCTTCTACGGCTGGAGCGACGATGGCGCCACCTTGAGACAAGCGGAGAACGACAGCAGTGAGAGCGTTCAATTTCAAGCCTTTTTCAGTCCATTCGATACCTTGAGGGTTGGAAATTCCTACTGGTCCGGCTTGATTTTCATCTGCGAGGACTTCAGCCTTTCTCAAGTGAGCAAAAGCAGTTCCCAAGTTGAATTCGCGAGCCTTATCATCCGCATTGACAAAGACAGCGTAGATATCTCCATTTGGAGCGGTGATTTGGTAGCCAATGACCACGTCTTCCTTTTCAACACCATTTTGGCCTGGGACAGTAATGAGTCGGACGCGCTCCTTGATATCTTGCAGACTCTTAAGTCGGAAAGCGTCTGTAGATTGACGAAGAGCGATCAAACCTTTCATGTAGTCACGGCTCTTGACATTTTCAGGGAAGGCTTTACCATCTGTTGCTTTGGTCCAATCAAACTTGTTGACAGCATCACTTGAGTCGTAAGAGTCATGGATAAAGTAAGGATAGACAAATGGCTTGCCGTCCCTGTCACGCAACAAGTGTGACTTGTTTGGAACCTTATCTTCAGGAACAGGAGTCTTATAGGCTGGGTCAAGGAATTGTTTGGTACGTCCATATTCCTGCCCAGAGTGGATAAACGGAGTTCCTTGAGCAGTCAAGACCATGAGGTTTCCAAGTCGCAAACGACGATGGATCTCAGCGTAGTTTTCAGCCTTGCTTGGGTCTTTTTTGATAGACTGAGCAATGATATCAAAGAGGGTCAAGTTATCATGGGCTGCAATATACTGGATAACATCTCCAGGACTGTCTGCTTCAAAGTTAGTTGGTTGAGCAATGAGATTTTTAAAGATGGTATTGATATCGCGTTTTCCACCTGTGATAAAGGCAGGTTGGCCTTCGTTTGGATAACCGGACTTGAGGTTGTTGCGGATGTCGTCTGAAAAGACAGCGACAGTATCGGTATGTTTCATCCAATCTTGGTCAGCAGCTCTAGTAGGCGTATTTTCATCACCAGTATAGGTTCTCCAACCTTCACCAAGCATGATGAGATTTGGATTAAGGGCTCGTGCAGCCTTGTAAGCTTCTTCGATTGAAGCCGCATCGTGGTCACCCATCATATCAAAGCGGAAACCATCTACTTTGTAGGTTTCAACCAGATACTTGATGGAGTCTACCAAGACACGTTTAGACATGTAGTGGGTAGTTCCCAAACGGCCGCCTCCGAAGCTAGTACGGGGAGTTCCGTCTGCATCCATAAAGTGATAGTAGTTTGGCTCAATATCCTCAAAAATATCAACGTTGGCAGTATGGTTGTAGACCACATCCAAGATAGCCCCCATGCCACGTTTGTGGATTTCGTTGATGAGGTTTTTGAATTCTGCGATACGTTTTTCTGGATCCTTAGGATCGCTTGAGTACATACCAGTCAAGGAGAAGTAGTTTTGAGGGTCATATCCCCAGTTGTAGTTGCTGTTGCTTGAAGCGTAGGCAGACAAACGTTCTTGGTTCTTCAATTCATTGACAAAGTAGTAGGACAAGACAGGAAGGAGTTGGATATGAGTCACACCCAAATCTTTGAGATAGTCCAGTTTTTCGATAAAGGCTTCAAAGGTACCAAATGGCTTGGTCAAGTCTTTTGCGATGGCAGGATCCGAAGTGAAGTCACGCACATGAGCTTCATAGATAACGGCATCTTCACGCGATTTGAAGTTACGAATCTTTCCATAGGTCAAGTCTTGCGGACCTAACTTCGCTGGATCGACAAAGGCAGCTTTAGCGACCTTATGAGCGGCATCTGTTTTTGCTAGGTCACTGTTCCAAGCCGCTAATGATTTGGCATAAGGGTCAAGAACGAGGACAGTTTTACCTTGGCGCTCGATTTGGTAGTGGTAGTAGTAGCCAGTGTAGTTGCTGATACCGAGACCAGAGTTTGCATCCAGAGTTTGTTTCCAGGTTCCTTTTTCTCCTTTTTCAAGGGCGACAGTTCCGACTACCTTTTCAGGGTCTTTCTTGTCGTAGACAACGACAGAAACCTTATCAGCACTTGGAGACCAGAGGGTGAGGTCAACCCGCTTGCCATCTTCTTTGAGAGTTGCGCCGAGTGGCCCATCGTAGCTGTAGGATTCATCCTTGAGGCGCCAGCTTGACCGTGTGGTAAAGCGGTCTGAATTGTAGCTGACAGTGTAAGGGTGTTGGGTGTCAGAGAAGTCGCCGATGTAGGTCACCTTTTTACCTGCCTCATCCACTTCCACGTCTGTGATAGCTACTTTATTCCCTTGGTAATCAGTGATGCTCGTGTGTTTGAGGATATCGTCTTTCTTAGCTCCAACTAGGGTAGAAAAACTGCTTTCGATACGAGATTTAGCCACATGTTGGGCACCAGTCATGCGGATGTCGTGTACATAGTAGGGGTTGGTGTAGATGGTTTCGTCATCATCCTTGAGGAAGATTTGACTGTGATTTTTTAGATCAGTAAATTTATAGTCTTCTTTTCTGATTTTCACATCATCGCCTTTCTTGCTTTCGTCTAGTAATAAAAATCCAAATTCTCTAGCAGCTTCATTGAGTGGGATATCAATGTAACGGCCATATTTTCCAGTTGCTGTAAAGTCAGTACCGTCAGGCCATTCTCCACTACTTGGATTCTTGACATCGCCCCAATACCAGAGTGATTTCTTGTCATAGTTGCCATCGGTGCGGTAGTAGTTGACACGGACTGTTCCCGCTGGCTGAGGACGGTAGTTGTATACCTTATAATTTTCATCTAGCCAAGCCTCGTTCATTTTTGGAGAGAGGCGCTCTACTGAACGGTCCCCTGTCAGGTTGTCCCCTTTGGAATTATTGATGAGGAAGCTGACTTTCTTAGCTTGATCATTCTTAAGTTTGACATCGAGATAATAGCCATAGTCATCTTTCTTGGCATCCTTGAAGGACTTGGCTCCATTGGGCCAGTTTTCAGAAGGTTTTTCAACATCGTCCCAAGTCCAAAGGCCTTGAGAATCCTTGTTTTCCTCAGGGAGTTTTTTCACATGGATGCGGAAGTAGTTATCTTCGATTGGTTCTTCAGAACTAGTGTCTGCTTGTGGTTTTTGATCAGAATTTGGCGCCGAAGTGCTGGCATCTACTTTCTTTTCCGTGCTATTAGCCTGGCTTGTAGTAGCATCTTCTGTTTTAGGTGTTTCTGGTGCTGTAGTAGTTTCTACAGCTGGAGCTTCTTTTTTAGAATCAAGGGAAGCGTTTGCATTATTTTGTTCAGAAATAGGCGTTTCCTTTTGAGTTTGACTCGTTTCAGTCTCAGTAGGGGCCTTGGTCACAGCGCTAGTGTTTTCCTGAGTTTGAGGAAGATTTTCGTTAGCTGAAATGGTTGGCATTGCAGCAGAAAGTAGGACAATGCTGGCACCAATAAGGACAGAACCAGTTCCGTTCTTCAAGGAACGGATACCGTAAATCATTTTTTTCTCAGTTTGAGATGGGATCTTTTTCATCACAATTCTCCTTGTGTAGTTGTTCCCTATCAGTATAGCACGAGGTAAACATTAGTGCAAGCGTTTTCCTAAATTTTAAGAGAAAATATAATGCTTCATTCTCTTGAAATTTTAAAATAATATATAGGAAAAGATTGTTTAAAAAATAGTAAAAAAACCTTGAAAAATCTAGCTAAATAAGGTATAATATAAGTAATCATTTGTCGTAGGTTTTGTCTGAAATATTGTCCAGACAAGGCTCACAGCAGTTAAATCTTCTGAAAAAGTCAGATTTAGCTGCTCTTTTTGTGCTTTTTTTCAGGTTTTTGAGTGCTTGTAACAAAGATTTAAAGATTCTGAAAATTCGTCAAAGGGACACGGTGATAGGGGTTTTAAAAACCATATGACGATTAGAAAAGCCTGATTGACAAGGCTTGGAATTTATTTACAAAGGAGAATCATCTTGGCAGGACATGACGTTCAATACGGGAAACATCGTACCCGTCGTAGTTTTTCAAGAATCAAAGAAGTTCTTGACTTACCAAATTTGATTGAAATTCAAACGGATTCATTCAAAGATTTCCTAGATCACGGTCTTAAGGAAGTATTTGAAGATGTATTGCCAATTTCAAACTTCACAGACACAATGGAGTTGGAATTTGTTGGCTATGAAATCAAGGAACCAAAATACACGCTCGAAGAAGCTCGTATCCACGATGCTAGCTACTCAGCACCAATTTTTGTAACCTTCCGCTTGATTAATAAAGAAACAGGCGAAATCAAGACCCAAGAAGTCTTCTTTGGTGATTTCCCAATCATGACCGAAATGGGTACTTTCATCATCAATGGTGGTGAACGTATTATCGTATCTCAGTTGGTTCGCTCACCCGGTGTTTACTTTAATGACAAAGTAGACAAGAACGGTAAAGTGGGTTACGGCTCAACTGTTATCCCTAACCGTGGAGCTTGGTTGGAACTTGAAAGCGACTCAAAAGACATTGCCTATACTCGGATTGACCGTACTCGTAAGATTCCATTTACAACCTTGGTTCGTGCGCTTGGTTTCTCAGGTGATGATGAAATCTTTGATATCTTTGGTGATAGTGAATTGGTTCGCAACACCGTTGAAAAAGATATCCACAAGAATCCAATGGACTCTCGTACAGACGAAGCCTTGAAAGAAATCTACGAACGCCTTCGTCCAGGTGAACCTAAGACTGCTGAGAGCTCACGTAGCTTGCTTGTAGCGCGTTTCTTTGATCCACGCCGCTACGATTTGGCAGCAGTTGGTCGTTACAAGATCAATAAAAAACTCAACGTTAAAACACGCTTGCTCAACCAAACCATTGCGGAGCCATTGGTAGACCCTGAAACAGGAGAAATCTTGGTAGAGGCTGGTACCGTTATGACTCGTAGTGTGATTGAAAGTATCGAGAGTCATTTGGATGGCGACTTGAACAAAATTGTTTATATTCCAAACGATGCAGCTGTTTTGACAGAACCAGTTGTCCTGCAAAAATTCAAGGTTGTTGCCCCAACGGATCCAGACCGTGTTGTAACCATCATCGGAAATGCCAATCCAGACGACAAGGTTCGTGTTGTAACTCCTGCGGATATCCTTGCAGAGATGAGCTACTTCCTCAACTTGGCAGAAGGTATCGGACGTGTGGATGATATCGACCACCTTGGGAACCGTCGTATCCGTGCAGTTGGTGAATTGCTTGCCAACCAAGTACGTCTTGGACTTTCTCGTATGGAACGTAATGTCCGTGAACGCATGTCTGTTCAGGACAATGAAGTCTTAACACCTCAACAAATCATCAATATCCGTCCTGTAACAGCTGCGGTTAAAGAATTCTTTGGTTCATCACAGTTGTCACAGTTCATGGACCAACACAACCCGCTTTCTGAGTTGTCTCACAAACGCCGTTTGTCAGCCTTAGGACCTGGTGGTTTGACACGTGACCGTGCTGGATATGAAGTACGTGACGTGCATTACACTCACTATGGCCGTATGTGTCCAATCGAGACACCTGAAGGACCTAACATCGGTTTGATTAATAACTTGTCATCTTACGGGCACTTGAACAAGTATGGATTTGTTCAAACACCATACCGTAAGGTTGACCGTGAAACAGGTGTTGTTACCAACGAAATCGTTTGGTTGACAGCCGATGAAGAAGATGAATTTACTGTAGCGCAAGCTAACTCTCGTCTCAACGAAGATGGTACTTTTGCTGAGAAAGTTGTCATGGGACGTCACCAAGGGGTCAACCAAGAGTATCCAGCAGAAGTGGTTGACTACATGGACGTTTCACCAAAACAGGTAGTTGCCGTTGCGACAGCATGTATTCCTTTCTTGGAAAACGATGACTCCAACCGTGCCCTCATGGGTGCCAACATGCAACGTCAGGCTGTGCCTTTGATTGATCCAAAAGCACCTTACGTTGGTACTGGTATGGAGTATCAAGCAGCCCATGACTCTGGAGCGGCTGTTATTGCCCAGTATGATGGTAAAGTTACATACGCAGATGCTGACAAGGTAGAAGTACGCCGTGAAGATGGTTCATTGGACGTTTACCACATCCAAAAATTCCGTCGTTCAAACTCAGGTACTGCTTATAACCAACGTACTCTTGTAAAAGTTGGCGATGTTGTTGAAAAAGGCGACTTTATCGCTGACGGACCTTCTATGGAAAAAGGGGAAATGGCGCTTGGACAAAACCCAATCGTTGCCTACATGACATGGGAAGGTTACAACTTCGAGGATGCCGTTATCATGAGCGAACGCTTGGTCAAAGACGATGTCTATACATCTGTCCACCTCGAAGAATACGAATCAGAAACACGTGATACAAAGCTTGGACCTGAAGAAATTACTCGTGAAATTCCAAACGTTGGTGAAGATGCCCTTAAAGACCTTGACGAAATGGGAATTATCCGTATCGGTGCTGAGGTTAAAGAAGGCGATATCCTCGTAGGTAAAGTCACACCTAAGGGTGAGAAAGATCTCTCAGCTGAAGAACGTCTCTTGCACGCTATCTTCGGAGACAAGTCTCGTGAAGTGCGTGACACTTCTCTTCGTGTACCTCACGGTGCCGATGGTGTCGTTCGTGATGTTAAGATCTTTACGCGTGCAAATGGAGATGAGTTGCAATCAGGTGTTAACATGCTGGTTCGTGTCTACATCGCTCAAAAACGTAAGATCAAGGTCGGAGATAAGATGGCCGGACGTCACGGAAACAAAGGGGTTGTCTCTCGTATCGTCCCTGTAGAAGACATGCCTTACCTTCCAGACGGAACTCCAGTCGATATCATGTTGAACCCACTTGGGGTACCATCACGTATGAATATCGGTCAGGTTATGGAACTCCACCTTGGTATGGCAGCCCGTACTCTTGGTATCCACATCGCAACACCAGTGTTTGACGGAGCAAGCTCTGAAGACCTTTGGGACACTGTTAAAGAAGCAGGTATGGATAGCGATGCTAAGACAATCCTATACGATGGACGTACAGGTGAGCCGTTTGACAACCGTGTATCAGTTGGTGTCATGTACATGATCAAACTCCACCACATGGTTGATGATAAATTGCACGCGCGTTCAGTCGGACCATACTCAACCGTTACCCAACAACCACTCGGAGGTAAAGCTCAGTTTGGTGGACAACGTTTCGGTGAGATGGAGGTTTGGGCTCTTGAAGCCTACGGTGCATCAAATGTCCTCCAAGAAATCTTGACTTACAAGTCTGACGATATCAACGGACGTTTGAAAGCTTATGAAGCTATTACAAAAGGAAAACCAATTCCAAAACCAGGTGTTCCAGAATCCTTCCGAGTTCTTGTCAAAGAATTGCAATCTCTTGGTCTTGACATGCGTGTCCTTGACGAAGACGACCAAGAAGTGGAACTTCGTGACCTAGATGAAGGAATGGACGAAGATGTCATCCACGTAGATGACCTTGAAAAAGCCCGCGAAAAAGCAGCCCAAGAGGCTAAAGCAGCCTTTGAAGCAGAAGAAGCTGAGAAAGCAACAAAAGCGGAAGCAACAGAAGAAGCTGCTGAACAAGAATAGGCAGTTCACTTAGAATAGAAAGGGAAGAAATAGTGGTTGATGTAAATCGTTTTAAAAGTATGCAAATCACCCTAGCTTCTCCAAGCAAAGTCCGTTCATGGTCTTATGGAGAAGTCAAAAAACCTGAAACAATCAATTACCGTACGTTGAAACCAGAACGTGAAGGACTCTTTGATGAAGTCATCTTTGGTCCTACAAAAGACTGGGAATGTGCTTGTGGTAAGTACAAACGCATTCGTTACAGAGGGATTGTTTGTGACCGCTGTGGGGTTGAAGTAACGCGTACAAAAGTTCGTCGTGAGCGTATGGGGCACATCGAGTTGAAAGCTCCTGTATCTCACATCTGGTATTTCAAGGGGATTCCAAGCCGTATGGGCTTGACCCTTGATATGAGCCCTCGTGCCCTCGAGGAAGTTATCTACTTTGCGGCTTATGTGGTGATTGATCCGAAGGATACACCGCTTGAGCACAAGTCTATCATGACAGAGCGCGAATACCGTGAGCGCTTGCGTGAGTATGGTTATGGTTCATTTGTTGCCAAAATGGGTGCCGAAGCTATCCAAGACCTCTTGAAACAAGTAGATCTTGAAAAAGAAATTGCTGAACTCAAAGAAGAGTTGAAAACAGCTACTGGACAAAAACGTGTCAAAGCCATCCGTCGTTTGGATGTTTTGGATGCCTTTTACAAGTCTGGGAACAAACCTGAATGGATGATTCTCAACATCCTTCCAGTTATTCCACCAGATCTTCGTCCAATGTTGCAGTTGGATGGTGGCCGTTTTGCCTCATCTGACTTGAATGACCTTTACCGCCGTGTTATCAACCGTAATAACCGTTTGGCTCGTTTGCTTGAGTTGAACGCACCAGGTATCATCGTTCAAAATGAGAAGCGTATGCTTCAAGAAGCGGTTGACGCTTTGATTGACAACGGTCGTCGTGGTCGTCCAATCACAGGACCAGGTAGCCGTCCACTGAAATCATTGAGCCACATGCTTAAAGGGAAACAAGGGCGCTTCCGTCAAAACTTGCTCGGTAAACGTGTTGACTTCTCAGGACGTTCCGTTATCGCCGTTGGTCCAACGCTTAAGATGTATCAATGTGGGGTGCCACGTGAAATGGCGATCGAGCTCTTTAAACCATTCGTCATGCGTGAAATCGTTGCTCGTGACATCGTGCAGAACGTCAAAGCGGCTAAACGCTTGGTGGAACGCGGAGACGAACGTATCTGGGATATCCTTGAAGAAGTAATCAAAGAACACCCAGTTCTTTTGAACCGCGCACCGACCCTTCACCGTTTGGGTATCCAAGCCTTCGAGCCAGTCTTGATTGATGGTAAGGCCCTTCGCTTGCACCCGCTTGTCTGTGAAGCCTACAATGCCGACTTTGACGGGGACCAAATGGCCATCCACGTACCGCTTTCAGAAGAAGCTCAAGCAGAAGCTCGTATCTTGATGTTGGCTGCTGAGCATATCTTGAATCCGAAAGACGGTAAACCAGTTGTTACTCCGTCTCAGGACATGGTTTTGGGTAACTACTACTTGACCATGGAAGAAGCTGGTCGTGAAGGTGAAGGAATGGTCTTCAAAGACCGTGATGAAGCTGTTATGGCTTACCGTAATGGTTATGTTCACCTCCACTCACGTGTTGGTATCGCGACAGATAGCCTCAACAAACCTTGGACTGAAGAACAAAAACACAAGGTCTTGCTGACAACAGTTGGTAAAATCCTCTTCAACGACATCATGCCAGAGGGTCTGCCTTACTTGCAAGAACCAACAAATGCCAACTTAACAGAAGGTGTTCCAGCTAAGTACTTCTTGCCACTAGGTGGAGATATCAAGGAAGCAATCAGTAATCTTGAACTCAACCCTCCATTCAAGAAGAAAAATCTTGGGAATATCATCGCTGAAATCTTCAAACGTTTCCGTACGACAGAAACTTCTGCCCTACTTGACCGCATGAAGAACCTCGGTTACCACCACTCAACTCTTGCAGGTTTGACAGTGGGTATTGCCGATATCCCAGTTGTTGAAGACAAGGCTGAAATCATCGAAGAATCACACAAACGTGTAGAACAAATCACCAAACAATTCCGTCGTGGTATGATCACAGACGACGAGCGCTACAACGCTGTTACAGCTGAATGGCGTGCAGCCCGTGAAAAATTAGAGAAACGTTTGGTTGCCAACCAAGATCCTAAGAACCCAATCGTTATGATGATGGACTCTGGAGCCCGTGGTAACATCTCAAACTTCTCACAGCTTGCCGGTATGCGTGGTCTGATGGCCGCTCCGAACGGACGTATCATGGAATTGCCAATCCTTTCAAACTTCCGCGAAGGTTTGTCAGTACTCGAAATGTTCTTCTCAACTCACGGTGCCCGTAAAGGTATGACCGATACGGCCCTTAAGACAGCCGACTCAGGTTATTTGACTCGTCGTTTGGTTGACGTTGCCCAAGACGTTATCATCCGTGAGGACGACTGTGGAACAGACCGTGGTCTCTTGATCCGTTCTATCGCAGAAGGAAAAGAGATGATCGAGTCTCTCGAAGAACGCCTCAACGGTCGTTACACTAAGAAAACTGTTAAACATCCAGAAACTGGTGCAGTGATCATCGGTCCAAATGAGTTGATTACAGAAGACAAGGCGCGTGAAATTGTCAATGCTGGTGTGGAAGAAGTGACTATCCGCTCTGTATTTACATGTAACACCCGTCATGGTGTCTGCCGTCACTGTTACGGTATCAACTTGGCGACTGGTGATGCGGTTGAAGTTGGTGAAGCAGTTGGTACAATCGCTGCCCAATCTATCGGAGAACCTGGTACACAGCTTACAATGCGTACCTTCCACACGGGTGGGGTTGCCTCAAATACCGATATCACTCAGGGTCTTCCTCGTGTCCAAGAAATCTTTGAAGCCCGCAATCCTAAAGGGGAAGCGGTCATCACAGAGGTCAAAGGGCAAGTTACAGCTATCGAAGAAGATGCTTCAACTCGTACTAAGAAAGTCTTTGTTAAGGGTGAAACTGGCGAAGGTGAGTACGTGGTTCCATTTACAGCACGTATGCGTGTCGAAGTTGGAGACCAAATCTCTCGTGGTGCAGCATTGACAGAAGGTTCTATCCAACCAAAACGTCTCCTTGCTGTTCGTGATGTCTTGTCAGTTGAAACTTACCTTCTCGGTGAAGTACAAAAAGTTTACCGTAGCCAAGGGGTAGAAATCGGTGACAAACACATCGAGGTAATGGTTCGTCAAATGATCCGTAAAGTTCGTGTCATGGATCCAGGTGACACAGACCTTCTTATGGGTACTCTCATGGACATCAACGACTTTACAGATGCTAACAAGGATGTTCTTATCGCAGGTGGAGTTCCAGCGACTGGTCGCCCAGTTCTTATGGGAATCACCAAAGCCTCACTTGAAACTAACAGTTTCTTGTCAGCGGCTTCCTTCCAGGAAACAACTCGTGTCCTTACAGATGCAGCCATCCGTGGTAAGAAAGATCATCTCCTTGGACTCAAAGAAAATGTTATCATCGGTAAGATCATCCCAGCTGGTACTGGTATGGCTCGCTACCGTAACCTTGAACCACAAGCTATCAATGAAGCAGAATATCTGGCTCCAGAACAAGAAGAGGCAGAACTTGCTCCTGTAGAGGAAGTTGTGGAAGTCCAAGTTGAAGAAACAGTAGAATAAAAGCAAACAAGAGAACCTTTGGGTTCTCTTTGCTTTATTTCAGAAAATTTTCCCACTTTTTCATAAAGTATGGTAGAATAGAAGAACTAAAATGCCAAGGAGGTGTCCATATGGAACAAACATTCTTTATCATTAAGCCAGATGGTGTGAAAAGAGGGCTGGTTGGCGAAATTCTGCAAAGAATGGAACAACGAGGTTTCAAACTCGAAAAATTAGAGTTACGTTCAGCAGTTTCAGAAGCTTTGATTGACCAACACTATCAAGACTTGGTTGAAAAAAGTTTTTATCCTCCTATCCGTCAGTTTATGACTTCAGGACCAGTAGTGGTGGGCATTCTATCAGGTCCGAAAGTGATTGAAACTTGGCGGACCATGATGGGGGCTACTCGTCCAGAAGCAGCTCTGCCAGGAACTATCCGAGGAGATTTTGCTAAGGCTGCAGGAGACAATCAAGCCATTCAAAATGTAGTTCACGGCTCCGATTCGGAAGCTTCTGCAAAACGTGAAATTGCTCTCTGGTTTAAGGATTAGACTGGTAAAAGAACAGTTCTGCGCACAACAGAGCTGTTTTTTGGTCAGTTGAGCACAAAAAAAGGACACTTGAGGCGGAAACAATCATTTCAAACTCCTCAAAAGGTATAATCCCATATAGGGAGGGAAAAGAAATGGTAAAATCAATTCGCCTATTGTTACTGATTGCAGTCATCCAGATTAGTTTTAGTAGTTGTCTATTATGGAAAGAATCCTTTTTATCTTTAAAACAGACCAATGCTTATTTTTTGATTTTGATAGTAGGAATTTCTGTTCTTTGTGCGGGGATAAATTATTTCCATACAGCAGACCAGTCTAGACATAGTATTTTACATGTTCAAAAGAAAGTGAGTCTTGTTTATTGCCTCCTTTTAGTAGTCAATCTTTTGGCAACCTGTCTGGTTCTCTCAGAAAGCATCCAAACCACTAGCAAATTGCAACAGGAATTGGTTGACCTCTTTTTACCCTCCTTCTTTTTCTTGCTAGGAGTAGATCTATTGATTTTCTTACCTTTTGATAAAATTTTTCGCGCTATAGAAAATCACCTAAATAAAAAGAAAACAGTCGTCATTTCCGTTCTAGCTACGATAGTTTTCTTGAGGAACCCCATAGTGATTTCCTCGATTCTTCTTTATATCAGTGTTGGTTTTCTATGCGCACGTTTCCTTTTTCCCAAATGTATTCAAAGGGAAATCTCCTTTTATGGGCACCTGATTCGGGATATCCTGTTTGTTTTTTCAATAGTTGTATTCTTTTAAGTGGAGGAGAATTTCAAAATTGTTATAGTAAGTCCATAAAGAAAATTCACACAAAAGAAAACTTTTTGGTATAATAGTAGCATGCACACAAAAAATGAAGAAGAGCTTCTAGCTCTCGGAGAAAGATTAGGTCATTTGCTTCAAAAAGACGATGTTCTGATCTTGACTGGAGAGTTGGGAGCGGGTAAAACAACCTTTACAAAAGGCCTTGCTAAGGGCTTGGATATCCGTCAAATGATTAAAAGTCCAACCTATACCATTGTCAGAGAGTACGAAGGGCGTTTGCCACTTTACCACTTGGATGTCTACCGTATCGAAGGTGATGCTGATTCTATTGACTTGGATGAGTTTCTCTTCGGTGGTGGTGTGACTGTTATTGAGTGGGGGCATCTTTTGGGTGAAGATTTACCAGATTCTTACTTGGAGTTGGAAATTTTGAAAGAAGCTGAGGGGCGTTGTCTTCATTTTACGGCTCATGGCTCTCGGGCTGAACAACTCATCAAGGAGCTTCAAGATGGAGTATGAGTTGTGTATTCGTGAGGCAGAGATGTCAGATGCTACAGCCTTGATTGCATTTTTAGATTGTGTCGGTCAAGAGACAGACTTTACTAGCCTAGATGAAAATGGCATCATGATGACAGCTTCTGAAATGGCTCTTTTTATCGAAAAACAAGCTGCATCAGAGAATCAAATTACTCTCCTCGCCTTACTGAATGATGAGATTGCAGGAGTCTTAAATATCACAGCAGACCAACATTTAAGAGTTCGACATATCGGTGATGTTTTTCTAGCAGTTCGCAAGAAATTCTGGAACCAAGGCTTGGCGACTATACTTCTAGAAGAAGGCATCGAGTGGGCTAAATCCAGTGGTGTCTTGTGCCGTTTGCAACTCAGTGTACAAAAACGAAACGAGGCTGCGATCCACCTCTACTCAAAAATGGGATTTATCACAGAAGGCTTACAAGAAAGAGGAGCCTATTTAGCAGAAGGGATATTTTTAGATGTTTGTCTTATGGGCAAGCTGATAAATGAATAACGAGATGATTAAAAAATTAATTGGAATGGTGCTAGGTTTCCTAGCAGTAACAGTTTTAGGTGTAGCGGTTTATGGCTATACCATCTACCAACAGGGAACAGAAACCCTAAGTAAAAAGACTTACAAAAAAATCGGGGAAGAAACCAACGTTATCGAAGCGACGGAGCCTCTGACCATCCTCTTGATGGGGGTAGATACGGGAAATGTGGAACGTACAGACCCGTGGGCGGGAAATAGTGATTCCATGATTCTCCTGACGGTTAATCCCAAAACAAAGAAAACCACAATGATGAGTTTGGAACGGGATATTTTGACCAAGATTGAGACTGGAAACGGTCAAGTTCAGGAAGCCAAACTCAATGCGGCCTATGCTAATGGTGGTGCGGAACTTGCAATTTCTACTATTCAAAAGATGATGAATATCCACATTGACCGCTATGTGATGGTTAACATGCAGGGGCTTCAACAATTGGTGGATGCGGTTGGTGGAATTACCGTCAACAATACACTCGGTTTCCCAATTTCGATTGCTGACCAAGAGGAGTTTAATAAGATTTCTATCGGTGTTGGAGAACAAACCTTGAATGGGGAGGAAGCTCTGGTGTATTCACGGATGCGTTACCAAGACCCAGAGGGAGACTATGGTCGTCAAAAACGTCAACGTGAAGTTATTCAAAAGATCGTTGAGAAGGTTTTGAGCCTAAACAGTGTGAGTCATTATCAAGGTATCCTCAAAGCTTTGAGTGATAACATGCAGACCAATGTGGACTTGTCAGCTAAGAGCATTCCACAATTGCTCGGCTATCAAGATTCCTTCAAGAATATCGAAACGCATCAATTGCGTGGGGAAGATGCTGAGCTACAGGGAATTTCTTATCAGATTGTCACTTCAGAACATATGCTCGAAATGCAAAATCTCTTGCGTAGTTCGCTAGGTAAAGAGCCAGTGACAGAATTGGAAACCAATGCGGTACTGTACGAAACAGCCTTTGGTCGGACAGCACCTTCAACCAGTACGAACGCTTCAAACGAAGAAGCAGAATAAGAAAAGAATCAAATCGTGGGAAATTTCCTGCGATTTTTTCAAAAAAATTCGAATAGATAAGTAGGAGGAAACATGAAAGCAGAAATTATTGCTGTTGGAACAGAAATTTTAACAGGGCAGATTGTCAATACCAATGCTCAGTTTTTATCAGAGAAACTAGCCGAAATCGGGGTAGATGTCTACTTCCAAACAGCTGTTGGAGATAATGAAGCTCGTCTTTTGTCCTTGCTTGAGATTGCGAGTCAACGTAGTAATCTTGTGATTTTGACAGGGGGCTTGGGACCAACCGAGGATGATTTGACCAAACAAACCCTGGCAAAATTTTTGGGAAAAGATCTAGTGTTTGACCCTCAAGCGCAAGAGAAACTGGATATTTTCTTTGCTCATAGACCTGACTATGCTCGGACACCGAATAATGAGCGCCAAGCCCAAATTGTAGAAGGGGCGACTCCACTGCCAAATGAGACAGGTTTAGCAGTAGGAGGAGTATTGGAAGTGGATGGTGTAACCTACGTGGTCCTTCCAGGACCACCTAGTGAATTGAAACCTATGGTATTAAATCAACTCTTGCCCATGCTGATGACAGGAACCAAACTGTACTCACGAGTGCTCCGTTTCTTTGGAATTGGGGAGAGTCAGTTGGTGACCATTTTGGCGGATTTGATTGACCATCAAACCGATCCGACTTTGGCACCGTATGCCAAAACAGGAGAAGTGACCTTGCGCTTGTCTACAAAAGCAGTTAGTCAAGAAAAGGCTGATCAAGCGCTGGACATCCTAGAAAATCAAATCTTGAGTCGCCAAACTTTCGAGGGAATTTCTTTACGAGACATCTGTTATGGATATGGGGAAGAAACCAGACTCGCAAGTGTCGTTGTAGAAGAGCTAAAGAAGAGACAGAAAAGCATTACTGCGGCAGAAAGCTTGACGGCAGGTCTCTTTCAAGCGACATTAGCAGACTTTTCGGGTGTTTCAGCAATCTTTAATGGCGGTTTTGTCACTTACAGCCTAGAAGAAAAGTCCAAGATGTTGGATATTTCCGAGCAAGAGCTAAAAGAACACGGGGTTGTTTCTGAGTTTACGGCTCGAAAAATGGCAGAGCAGGTACGGATCAAGACTCAGTCTGATTATGGAGTCAGTCTGACAGGTGTAGCTGGGCCAGATAGCCTAGAGGGTCATCCAGCTGGTACAGTTTTTATTGGACTGGCACATGCAAAAGGGACAGAGGTTATCAAGGCTAATATCGCAGGACGGAGTCGAGCAGATGTCCGACATATTGCGGTCATGCATGCCTTTAACCTAGTTCGCAAGGCTTTATTAAGTGACTAAATTTTGGTATAATGAAAGATAGGTCTAAGGACCAGTAGAATATAGGAGAACAAAATGGCGAAAAAACCAACAAAAAAATTAGATGAAATTGGGAAAAAATTTGGAGCAGACCGTGAAAAAGCATTGAACGATGCTCTTAAATTGATCGAAAAAGACTTTGGTAAAGGCTCAATCATGCGCTTGGGTGAGCGCGCGGAGCAAAAAGTTCAAGTGATGAGTTCAGGTTCATTGGCTCTTGACATTGCTCTTGGTTCAGGTGGTTATCCTAAAGGACGTATCATCGAAATCTACGGACCAGAATCATCTGGTAAAACAACAGTTGCCCTTCACGCTGTTGCGCAAGCTCAAAAAGAAGGGGGTATCGCTGCCTTTATCGATGCGGAACATGCCCTTGATCCAGCCTATGCTGCAGCCCTTGGTGTGAATATTGACGAATTGCTCTTGTCACAACCAGACTCAGGTGAGCAAGGTCTTGAAATTGCAGGGAAATTGATTGACTCAGGTGCCGTTGACCTCGTCGTTATCGACTCGGTTGCAGCCCTTGTACCTCGTGCAGAAATCGATGGGGACATTGGAGACAGCCACGTTGGTTTGCAGGCTCGTATGATGAGTCAAGCCATGCGTAAACTTGGAGCTTCTATCAATAAGACCAAAACGATTGCCATCTTTATCAACCAATTGCGTGAAAAAGTTGGGGTCATGTTTGGAAATCCAGAAACAACACCTGGTGGACGTGCTTTGAAATTCTACGCTTCAGTCCGTTTGGATGTTCGTGGAAGCACACAAATCAAGGGAACTGGTGACCAGAAAGATACCAATGTCGGTAAGGAAACCAAGATCAAGGTCGTGAAAAACAAGGTGGCTCCACCATTTAAGGAAGCCTTTGTTGAAATCATGTACGGAGAAGGGATTTCTAAAACTGGTGAGCTCTTGAAGATCGCAAGTGATCTCGATATCATCCAAAAAGCGGGAGCATGGTACTCTTACAAGGGTGAAAAAATCGGACAAGGATCTGAAAATGCTAAGAAATACTTGGCGGATCACCCAGAAATCTTTGATGCCATTGACCACCAAGTCCGTGTTCAATATGGCTTGATTGAGGATGAAGAAGGGACAACTCCTATCTCTGGCGCAGAAGATCTAGCACCTAACCAAGAAGTAACGCTTGACCTAGGCGACGGACTTGAAATCGAAATTGAAGATTAAAAATAAAAGCGGAGAAGTCTTTCTCTGCTTTTTATGTTTAATTATTAATTCTCCATAAGCTTCAAAAGCGTAATAAAAGAGTATTTAATCAAAAAAATTAAAAAAACTGTTGCAATTTTTTTAATTTGATGATAAAATTAAATCATTCTATAAAAAGAAGACTACTATAATGGAAAAACGCCTTGTTCGTAATGTACAAGACAAAAAGATTGCTGGAGTTTGTGCAGGTATCGGTGACTACTTTAACATGGACCACACACTTGTTCGTGCACTTTGGATCATCTTCACCCTACTTGGTGGTTCTGGAATCTTAGCTTATGCTGTTCTCTACTTCCTTCTTCCAGAAGGCAATGCAGAAGCTTAAGCCATAGAGAGAATAAAAGTTTATTCTGATCAGTTGAAAATAAAAAATGCATGTAATCGTGGTTACATGCATTTTTATATGTAGCTTCTATCGAAAAAGAGATGTTCTTCACCAGATGGACAAGTCCTGTTTAATGGTCACTAAAACGACGATACTCTATATGAAAGTCAAAATAATGTTCATTCTGTAACTTTTGGAAGATATCGCGATAGGCTTCTTCGTCAAAATGGTCGCCACGGTAGAGAATTTCAAAACTCAAACCCTCGTACTCTAGAAAAGCGTTGGCTGTTCTGAAACCATTTTGGCGATAGAAATCCATGCGGGACTTTCTTTGCTCCAAGTTATCGCATTCTTCATCTAATCGCTCGACTTCAAGCAACATGGTTCGCTGGTAAAACTCAGTCAGCTTCTCGATAATTTCCTTTCCGTACCCGTGGCTTCTCAGGTGGGGCATGATGGCAAAAAAGCTGATATAGAAGGCCTTTGGGTTGGAGATGGCAAAAGCAAAGCCGACAAATTCTTCTTGGTTATAAAAAGCAAAAAAGTGGGCGTCTTCTCGGTCCTGATAGCGTAAAAACTCTGACAGAGGAACTCGTTCTTCCTCGGGGAATGCTTCCTTGTTTAGCTTCTCAACCTTATCCAGATCGGGAAATACATCGGTAATTAATTGACTGGTCAAACTCATAAATGACCTCCTTTTCTTGATTATAGCAAATTGTCTCTCTGTAAGCAATTGATTGCAAACTTAGTGACAGAGCCTTGTCGCTCCTTTAGAAAGCTGATATAATAGCTTTATGAATAAGAAACGATCCGTGGACTTGATACATGGTCCTATTCTTCCTGCGCTGTTAAGCTTTGCCTTTCCAATCTTGCTGTCTAATATCTTTCAACAGCTTTATAATACAGCTGACGTCTTGATTGTTGGACGATTTCTTGGTCAAGATTCCTTGGCAGCAGTAGGGGCGACAACTGCCATTTTTGACTTGATTATAGGCTTTACGCTTGGTGTTGGAAATGGCATGGGGATTGTCATTGCCCGCTATTATGGGGCTCGTAATTTCACTAAAATTAAAGAAGCAGTAGCAGCAACTTGGATTTTAGGTGCTCTTTTGAGCATTGTGGTCATGCTGATGGGCTTTGTCGGTCTGTATCCACTCCTGCAATATTTAGATACCCCGGCAGAAATCCTTCCTCAATCCTACCAATATATTTCTATGATTGTGACTTGTGTAGGTGTCAGCTTTGCCTATAATCTCTTTGCAGGTTTGTTGCGGTCCATTGGAGACAGTCTAGCAGCTCTTGGATTTCTGATTTTTTCTGCCTTGGTCAATGTGGTTCTGGATTTGTATTTTATTACGCAACTGCATCTGGGAGTTCAATCTGCGGGGCTTGCTACCATTATCTCGCAAGGTTTGTCAGCGGTTCTCTGCTTTTTCTATATCCGTAAGAGTGTTCCAGAACTGCTCCCTCAACTCAAGCATTTTAAATGGGACAAGGCCTTGTACGCGGATCTTTTAGAGCAAGGTTTGGCTATGGGTCTGATGAGCTCGATTGTGTCCATTGGTAGTGTGATTTTACAGTCTTCAGTCAATACCTTTGGAGCTGTGATTATTAGCGCCCAGACGGCGGCGCGTCGCATTATGGCTTTTGCTCTCCTTCCGATGACGGCTATTTCTTCTGCTATGACGACCTTTGCCTCTCAGAATCTTGGGGCCAAGCGACCAGACCGCATAGTTCAAGGTCTTGGTATTGGGAGTCGCCTGAGCATGTCCTGGGCAGGTTTTATTTGTATTTTCCTCTTTTTTGCCAGTCCTAGCTTGGTTTCCTTCTTGGCCAGTTCGACAGATACCTACTTGGTAGAAAATGGTAGCCTCTACCTGCAAATCAGTTCAGTTTTTTATCCGATTTTAAGCCTTTTGCTGATTTATCGGAATTGCTTGCAGGGATTGGGGCAGAAAATCCTTCCTCTAGTTTCCAGCTTTATAGAACTAATCGGGAAAATCGTTTTTGTGGTCTTGATTATCCCTTGGGCAGGGTATAGGGGAGTTATTCTCTGCGAACCCCTTATCTGGGTTGCCATGACCACCCAACTGTACTTTTCACTTTTCCGCCATCCCCTGATAAAAGAAGGCAAGGCAATCTTGGCAACAAAAGGACAATCCTAGCTGGATTTGCTGAATAAAATCCATTTCCTCTAGTGAAAATCGAAAAAACTTGTGTTATAATAAGAAAGATTAAAATGTGAAAAAAGGAGATTCCTAATGGGACGTAAATGGGCCAATATCGTAGCCAAGAAAACGGCTAAAGATGGAGCTAACTCTAAAGTATATGCAAAATTTGGTGTAGAAATCTATGTAGCAGCTAAAAAAGGTGATCCAGACCCAGAATCAAACACTGCTTTGAAATTCGTTATCGACCGTGCGAAACAAGCCCAAGTGCCAAAACACGTTATCGATAAAGCGATTGATAAAGCCAAAGGAAACACAGACGAAACCTTTACAGAAGGACGTTACGAAGGTTTTGGACCAAATGGTTCTATGCTGATCGTTGATACTTTGACTTCTAACGTCAACCGTACAGCGGCTAATGTCCGTGCAGCCTTTGGTAAAAACGGCGGAAACATGGGTGCTTCAGGTTCGGTTTCATACCTCTTTGATAACAAGGGTGTGATCGTATTTGCAGGTGAGGACGCTGATGCGGTCTTTGAGCAATTGCTCGAAGCAGATGTAGATGTGGACGATGTAGAAGCAGAAGAAGGAACAATCACTGTTTACACAGCTCCAACAGACCTTCACAAGGCTATCGTTGCCCTTCGTGAGTCAGGTGTCGAAGAATTCCAAGTTACTGAATTGGAAATGATTCCTCAGTCTGAAGTGGAATTGTCAGGCGAAGACCTTGAAACCTTTGAAAAACTTTACAGTGTTCTTGAGGACGACGAAGACGTACAAAAGATCTATACCAATGTGGATGGATTCTAATATAAAAAGCGAACAGACCTACTAGCTGTTCGCTTTTTATATTGGAACTTAGACTCTGCTTTCAGAATCATTTTGTTGCTTGCTTTTTCCTTGACTCAGACCGACTGCATGTTTTTGGACGAGCAAGAGTTGCCCATTGTCATCTTTTGCAAAAGTTAAGGTAACGGTCTTGATCTTGTCTCCAATGGAGATATAGGTGATTTTTCTCGTATCGTACCCTCCGATAGTGGAGTCAAACTCGGAGTCTGGTAGTCCGTGTTTTTTGATAATATCCTTGTAGTTGGTACCACCTTTTCCTTTGTTGTCAAGGTCACCTTCGATTAAGTCGTCAAACTCTTTTTGGGTCCAAGTGAAGTTATCGTCTTCTTCCTCCTCTGGGATGGAATAGGCGCTATCATCTGTCAAGTCGCTTTCTTCTTCGCGTTCCATTGAGGCACTGGCCTCTCTGTAGGAGCGGTTAAATTCCCTGACAAAATCATTGTAGACATTAGCGTACAGTACTTGGGTCGTAAAGAAAAGTACAACAGAAGCAACTGCGAGGGATGTTCCGATAATGGCCATGGTTTTCCGTTTTTTGAGATTGACGATAAGGCCGATAATCCCCAAGATAAATGCGACAATGGCGATGAAAAATGATAGATAGTTAATAAACGGAATCCAGGATCCTAAAAGTGCGATGGCTCCAAAAATGGTTGCTAAGATTCCTAAAACTCTTTGTTCTTCTGGTTTCATTTGAAAGCTTTCTCCCTTCATCGAGTGAATGGATTTCTATCCACAGTAGTTAGTGCTTATTATAGAAAAAATATTGCCTAATGTCAATTTAAACTAAAATAGTTCTCTTGGAAACTTTTTTCTTGACATCTTTTCTGAAAATGATAAAATAGTTCTCATGGAAACTTAAATAGTTCTTGTGAGAACTATATTTATCGTAAGAAAGGAGCAATCATGGACAAGCCGATGTTAATATTCAAACGTTTTGGACACCAGGTTCATCTGATGGTACAGAAAGAAGCCAAGCGATGTGGCATTGAATTTATGGGTGGACCGCAAGGGCAGGTTCTGCGTTTTTTAGATCATTGTGAACAAAAAGAGGAACTGGTCTTGATTAAGGATATCGAGCAAGAACTCAATATTACAAAATCTGTGGCGAGTAATTTAGTCAAGCGCATGGTGCAAAATGGTTTGGTTGAGCTAGAGGCGAGCCCGAGCGATAAGCGGGCAAAATTTGTTCGCCTGACGGAGAAATCGCATTCGCAGATGCAAAAAGTTAAGGAATTTTTTGATCGGATCGATCAGAGTCTGCTAGAGGGGGTTTCAAAGTCAGACTTAGCAATCTTTGAAAAGGTACTCGGGCAATTGCAAGCAAATGTAGAAAAAATAGGAGGAGAGAATGAAGAAACTCGCTAAACGTATTACAGGAAAAGAGTGGGGAATGATCGTCCTTACGATTCTGTTCACTTGTTTCTCGGTCTATCTCGAGTTAGAGGTGCCGACTTATATTTCGCAAATTACAGAATTACTGGGAACGTCTGGAACGCAGTTGGGAGAACTCTGGTCACCAGCTGCGAAGATGATTGGTTTGTCTTTATTGGCTTTCTTTTCATCTGTTATGGTTGGTTTCTTTGCCGCTCGTGTTGCAGCCTCCTATACAACTCATCTACGCACTGATGTATTTCATCAGGTTTTGGATTTTTCGCAGACAGAGATCAAGCGCTTTTCAATCCCAAGTCTTTTGACTCGGACGACCAATGATATTACCCAGGTACAGATGCTCTTTACCATGGGCTTGCAAGTGGTTACTCGTGGGCCGATTATGGCTATCTGGGCCATTGGAAAAATCCTTGGGAAATCGGAATACTGGCTCTGGGCGGTCGTTGTGGCTGTTATTGTGAATGTCTTGATGACCACTGTTCTTATGACTCTGGCCTTTCCAAAACAATCTGTCATTCAAAAATTGACAGATAAACTCAATAGCATCACCCGTGAAAGTCTGACAGGGATTCAAGTGGTGCGTGCTTATAACGCCGAAGATTATCAAGACAAGAAATTCGAAGAGGCCAATGATGAGGTGACTCGACTCAATCTCTTTGTCAACCGTTTGATGGCCATTATGAATCCCATTATGATGGGGATTTCGAGTGGCTTGAGTTTAGCTATTTACTGGATTGGAGCCTATATCATCAACGATGCTAGCTTGACAGAACGTCTGCCCCTTTTTAGCGATATGGTGGTCTTCATGTCCTATGCCATGCAAGTCGTAATGGGATTCTTGCTCATGGGTGCTCTCTTTATCGTCCTTCCTCGTACCTTGGTTTCGGCAGGACGTATCAATCAAGTATTGGATCTGCATTCTTCTATTGAAAATCCTAGTCATGCACAGACAGCGGATCCTTCAGTTCAAGGACAAGTGGAATTCCGTGATGTGACTTTCCGCTACTCTCAAAACTCAGAAGCAGTTGTGGAACATGTTACTTTCAAAGCCGAAGCAGGGCAAACCATTGCCTTTATCGGATCAACTGGATCTGGGAAATCGACACTTGTTAATCTCTTACCTCGTTTTTATGATGTCTCAGCTGGTCAAATCTTAGTCGACGGTGTCAATGTGCAAGATTACGACTTGGAAGATTTGCGCAATAAAGTCGGCTATATTCCACAAAAAGCTGTGCTCTTTTCTGGAGATGTTAAGGGAAACTTAGACTTTGGTAAGAGTCAAGAAAGTCCTCTAAGCGAAGCTGCTATGTGGCAAGCTCTGGAATTGGCTCAGTCTAAAACCTTTATCGAGGATAAGGAAGCAGGTCTTGCTTCAGAAGTTGCCCAAGGCGGGACCAATTTCTCAGGTGGGCAAAGACAACGTTTGGCCATTGCGCGTGCCTTAGCTCGGAAGCCAGAAATCCTCATCTTTGACGACTCCTTCTCAGCCTTGGACTACAAGACAGACCGGATCTTGCGCCAAGAACTTGCTGAAAAAACACAATCCATGACCAAACTCATCGTAGCGCAACGGATTTCCACCATTATGGATGCTGATCTGATCATTGTTTTGGATCAAGGTAAAGTCGTGGGACAAGGCACCCACAAGGAACTTCTAGCAAGCAATGAAGTTTACCAAGAAATTGCCTATTCACAACTATCGAAGGAGGAATTGGAACATGGAAAATAAGAAAATGTCCTTATGGAAACAGTGTAGACCTTTTCTAGCAGGTCTCCAACTTCCCCTACTAGTAGCTGTTGTCGCAGCTGTATGTTCTAGTATCATCACGGTGTATGGACCAACCAAGATAAAAGAAATTACCAACTTAATCTCAGATGGCTTGATGACTGGAATTAACCTGGAAGCTGTATCAAGCATTGCTAGCTTTTTGGTTATCCTTTATGTGCTTGGTATTATCCTTAACTATACACAAGCCTATATATTTTCAACGAGTATCCAACATTTTTCAAAACGCTTGCGGACGGCTATCGCTGAAAAAATCAATCGTTTGCCACTTGGCTATTTTGACCGTCATTCACAAGGAGACACCCTTTCGCGCGTGACCAATGATGTGGATACAGCAGCGCAATCTCTCAACCAAAGTCTAGGGACAGTTCTTTCAGCTAGTTTCTTGTTGATTGCTGTCTTGGTGACCATGTTTGGGATGAACTGGATTTTAGCTCTCGTAACAGTGGTCTCTACGCTTGTTGGTTTTGCGGCGGTTTCCGTAATCATGGCCAAGTCACAGGGTTATTTTAAAGCCCAACAAAATAATCTAGCAGCCGTCAATGGTTATGTGGAAGAGATGTACTCTGGCCATAATGTAGTGACCAGCTACAACGCAGTGGACACCTCCAAAGCGAGATTTGCAGGGTTAAACCAAGACTTGCATGACAGTATCTGGAAATCTCAATTTATCTCTGGTATCATGATGCCAGCCATGTTCTTTGTTGGGAACTTTAGTTATGTCTTAGTCATCATCGTTGGGGCCGCGCTGGCGTTAGAAGGGCATATCACTATAGGGATTATCGTAGCCTTTATGGTTTACGTACGGACCTTCTCCCAACCTCTGTCACAGATTGCCCAAGGGATTACGAGCCTGCAACAAGCGAGTGCAGCCATGACTCGTGTATTAGAATTTCTAGCTGAAGCTGAGATGCAGGATGAATCTCATAAGGAGAGACAATTGAGCGACATGAAAGGGGAAGTAGTCTTTGATCACGTGTCCTTTGGCTATACACCAGAGCGCACCATCATCCATGATTTTTCTGCGACAGCTCATGCAGGTCAAAAGGTCGCAATCGTTGGACCGACTGGGGCTGGGAAGACAACCATTGTCAATCTTTTGATGAAGTTCTATGAGCTAGATAAGGGAAGTATCCGCATTGATGGTGTGGATACCAAGGACATGAAGCGCTCTGAAGTGCACGATGCCTTTTCAATGGTCTTGCAGGATACTTGGCTCTTTGAAGGAACCATTCGTGATAATCTCATCTACAACCAAACAGGGATTAGTGATGAACGAATGATTGAAGCAGCAAAAGCAGTAGGAATCCACCACTTTATCATGACCCTACCAGATGGATACGATACTATTTTAGATGATACAGTGACCTTGTCAGTCGGACAGAGACAGCTCTTAACCATTGCTCGTGCCCTTATCAAAGATGCACCACTCTTGATTTTGGATGAAGCGACATCCTCAGTCGACACACGTACAGAGGAGTTGATTCAAAAAGCCATGGACCGTTTGATGGAAGGTCGAACTTCCTTTGTCATCGCCCACCGCTTGTCAACCATCCGAAATGCAGACTTGATCTTGGTCATGAAAGATGGAAATATCATCGAACAAGGCAATCATGAAGAACTCATGGCTCAAGGTGGTTTCTATGCGGATCTCTATAATAGTCAATTTACAGAAGACGAAGCAGAAGAATAAATCTAAAGAAGGCTTGACGGCCTTCTTTTTCTGCACTATACTAGAAGACAAACGTCTCACCTGTAGACGAAAACAAGGTAATGAATGAGAAGTATAAATGAAAAATTATCAAGAATGGTATCAAAATATCAGCTCCAGACTCACCAGCCATCCCACTCTTTTATTTCTGTTACGCAGTTTCAATCGTTTGATGACAGTCGCCATGCCTCTGGTCTACCTGGCCTTGCTAGTCACCACTTACCTGCAACTAGGACTTGGTCAGCAAGTTGGGGTTTATTTGCTTGTCCCTGCCTCAGGTTTTGTGATTTTGTCTCTTTTTCGTAAGAAAATCAACCACCCGCGACCTTATGAAACTTGGGATATCTGTCCCCTTCTTGATAAGGATAGTTCGGGACGGTCGATGCCCAGTCGCCATGTCTTTTCGGCAACTATCATCTCCATGGCCTGTCTGCATGCTAGTCTACCTGTTGGCTTAGCATGCTTGATTTTTTCAGCTTTGCTGGGACTGGTGAGGGTTTTAGGGGGGGTTCATTATCCCAAGGATGTCTTGGTTGGCTATGCTTGTGGTCTGGTGTGGGGATTCCTTTTCTTCTTATTTTGACATGTAAGTTAAGCTAGTCCTACAACCACTTACTGCTTCAAATTGACCACTTGCTTTTTTGCCCTTGTATTCCTAACTTAGCTTTGATATAGTAGAGTCAGAAAGGAGATGTGATGAAGTTACGAATTGAGATTGACGGCAATTTAGAGGAGACTGAAATTGTCATCAAGACCCCTGCTTTGACAGATGAAATTGCAGATTTGCAACGGCTCTTGCAAGAGTCAAAGGCTCCGAGGTTGACTTTTTACAAGGGGACAGGTGAATATTATCTAGACCTGTCAGAAATTCTCTTCTTTGAAACAGAAGGAAGCAAGATCTACGCTCATAACCAGAAGGAAGCCTATGAAGTTCGTCTCAAACTTTATGAGTTGGAGTCCATCTTGCCTCGCTATTTTAGTCGAGTGTCCAAGTCAACGATCGCAAACATCCGTCAGATTTACTCAGTGGACAAGTCCTTTTCAGGAACGGGCACCATTTCCTTCTATCAGACGCACAAGGAGGTTCATGTCTCACGGCATTACCAATCCCTCCTAAAAGAAAATCTAAGAAACATGAGGTAAAAAAGATGAAAAAGAAAGCATTTGGTATTGTTTTATTGGTTTTAGCAGCTTGGATCTTGCTGCAAGGGAATTTTGGCATTCCTTCTTTGGATGGTAAAATATGGCCTTTGATTGGTATCGCCTTTTTTGCTTACCAATCAGTTGAAGCTTTGCTTCGTCGTCATCTAACATCAGCAGTTTTTACCGCTCTAGTAGCCTTAATGATTGCGAATCATTTTTATAACATTTTTCCTATTCCAAACCAGTCTTTGTTTTGGGCTAGTATCTTAGCAGTGCTAGGTGTTGGTTATCTGACGCATTCAAGTAAGTTTTGGAATGAAAAAAAATGGTGGTACGATGGGAAAAAAACAGTCGTCACGGATAAGGAAGTCGCTTTTGGTAGCGGGACCTTCTATAAGCAAGATCAAGATCTCGTAGATGACCAAGTGGAAGTCGCTTTTGGGGATGCTAAAATCTACTATGATAATGCAGAGATGCTAGGTGATTTTGCAACTTTAAATATTGAAGTGGCCTTCGGGAATGCAACCGTCTATGTTCCACAACACTGGCGTGTCGATTTGAAAGTAGAAACCTCCTTTGGTGCAGCTAAGGCAGATGCTCCTGTAGCGCCAACAAACAAAACCTTGATTATTCGTGGGGAAGTCGCTTTTGGTAAACTTGGAGTTGTTTACGTTAAATAAAAAAATAGTTTAGGCCCTTGATAAATTCAAGAAAGTGTGATAACATAGTACGGTATGTGGTGCTAGCACATCCGCTATATTAGATCTAATAGGAGGAAAACACAATGGCTAAAGTATGTTACTTTACAGGTCGTAAGACTGTATCAGGAAACAACCGTTCACACGCGATGAACCAAACAAAACGTGCCGTAAAACCAAACCTTCAAAAAGTTACGGTTCTTATCGATGGTAAACCTAAAAAAGTTTGGGCTTCAGCTCGTGCTTTGAAATCAGGTAAAGTTGAACGCGTTTAATAAAAATGAAAAGACCTAACTGGTCTTTTTCTTTTGCTCTAAGGATAAAATCATTTGAAAAATAGAGTAAATATCCGCCGATACAGCATTCTGCTTTTACACTTGGGCTGAAATATGATAAAATAGAGTATCAACTAGTTGAGGTAAAAAAAATGACTGTAAAAATTAATACAAAAGATGGTCAAATCGAACTGACAGATGAAGTGATTGCAACCGTAGTAGGTGGTGCCGCAACTGAGATTTTTGGTGTGGTCGGTATGGCTAGTAAAAATGCCCTCAAAGACAATTTCCAAGCCCTTCTTGGTAAGGAAAATTATTCTAAGGGTGTTGTTATAAAAGCAGCCGAAGATGGTAGCATTGCAGTTGATGTTTATACCGTATTGAGCTACGGAGTAAAGATAAGCGAAGTGTCAAAAAACATTCAAGAGCGTGTTCGTTTTAGTTTAGAAAATCAACTAGGAATTACTGCTCAGACTGTGAATGTCTACATTCAAAATATCAAAGTTGTAGGAGAATAATCGTGTCAAAAATTACTACCAGTTTATTCCAAGAGATGGTGCAGGCTGCATCAACTCGTTTGAATAAGCAAGCAGAATATGTCAATTCATTGAACGTCTTTCCAGTTCCAGATGGAGATACTGGGACAAACATGGGAATGACCATTGAAAATGGTGCCAAAGAAGTAGCGGACAAGCCTGCTTCTACAGTTGGAGAAGTAGCGAGCATTCTTGCCAAAGGGCTCTTGATGGGTGCGCGTGGGAACTCAGGGGTTATCACATCTCAGCTCTTCCGTGGCTTCTCTCAGGCTATCAAGGAAAAAGATGAATTAACAGGTCAAGACCTGGCTCTTGCCTTCCAATCCGGTGTTGAAGTAGCTTATAAAGCGGTTATGAAACCAGTTGAAGGAACCATTTTGACTGTTTCTCGTGGAGCGGCTATTGGAGCTAAGAAAAAAGCCGAGGAGACAGACGATGCTGTTGAGGTCATGCGTGCAGCCTTGGAAGGTGCAAAAGCAGCTTTGGCTAAGACACCAGAAATGCTTCCAGTCCTTAAGGAAGTTGGTGTGGTAGACTCAGGTGGTCAAGGTTTGGTCTTCATCTACGAAGGATTCCTTTCAGCTCTTACTGGTGAATACAGTGCTTCTGAAGACTTTGTAGCGACTCCTGCCAACATGAGTGAAATGATCAATGCAGAGCACCATAAGTCTGTGGCTGGACATGTTGCAACTGAGGATATTACCTTTGGTTACTGTACAGAGATTATGGTAGCTCTCAAACAAGGTCCAACTTATTCTAAGGACTTTGACTACGATGAATTCCGTAACTACTTGAATGACTTAGGCGACTCACTCCTTGTTGTCAACGATGATGAGATCGTCAAAGTTCACGTCCATACAGAAGATCCAGGTCTTGTCATGCAAGAAGGTCTCAAATATGGTAGCTTGATCAAGGTAAAAGTGGACAACATGCGTAACCAACACGAGGCGCAAGTTGAAAAAGAAGCGACCCAAGGCAACAAGCCTGCTGAAACAAAAGAGTATGCCCTTATCGCAGTAGTAGCTGGTCAAGGTTTAGCAGATATCTTCCGTGCTCAAGGTGTGGATTATGTCATCGAAGGTGGTCAGACGATGAACCCTTCAACAGAAGACTTTATCAAGGCTGTTGAACAGGTCAATGCTCGCAACATCATCTTCTTGCCAAACAACAAAAATATCTTTATGGCAGCTCAGTCTGCGGCTGAAGTGCTTGAACAACCTGCTGTTGTTGTAGAAGCACGTACAATTCCTCAAGGGTTGACCAGTCTTCTTGCCTTTGATCCAAGCAAATCAATCGAAGAAAACAAAGAACGTATGACTGCAGCCCTTGGTGATGTCATCAGCGGTAGTGTAACAACAGCCGTTCGTGATACAACTATCGATGGATTAGCAATTCATGAAAATGATAATCTTGGTATGGTTGATGGGAAAATCCTCGTGTCAAACCCTGACATGCACCAAACCTTGACAGAAACATTGAAACATATGTTGGACGAAGACAGTGAAATCGTGACTTTCTATGTCGGTGAAGACGGAAGCGAAGAACTTGCCAATGAAATTGCCCAAGAAATCGCAGAAGAATTTGAAGATGTTGAAGTCGAAATCCACCAAGGTCAACAACCCGTATATCCATATCTTTTCAGTGTGGAATAATCGTGAAAATGGAGTAAAAACAACAGAAGGAAGCTGGTTTTACAGCTTCCTTTTTCTATGCAAATGGAGTTATAAAGAAATTTCTGTAGAAATGAACATTCTATTGGAAATTCTATGTATGATAAGTTATAATGATAAAGCTGTTATGTTAGATTAAGTATGAATATAAAGGAGAAATGATGAAGAAAAAATTTTTTAATCAATCTTTTTCCCGCTTTTCAATTAGAAAGTTAAGTGTTGGGACCTGTTCGGTATTGCTAGGAACCTTTATGGTGATGGCTACTTCTCCAGTGCAAGCGGATGAAGCTCAAGTCAACAATAAGGAACAACAAACGCAGGCGGAAATTCAACAGAAGGAAAAAAGTGCTGAGAATGGACAGGAAGTCATTTCTGAGCCTCAAAAAGTGGTAACACAGAACGAAGCGGTTAAGGAGCTGGAGGATAAAGCTGAACCGTCCAAAACAGAAGTATCTGCACCAGTCTCTCAGAGCCAACCAGTTTCTCAAGTTGACAATACGAAGGAAGCGAGTCAGCCTTCTTTAGATGAGGAGAAAAAGCAATCTCTAGAATCAACTCAAACTGAGCAGAAAAGCAAGGAAGAAAGTGGCTCTAGCGGGAAAACTTCTTCTAGGCGCAAGAGATCGCTAGATGAAGTCAATGCAGAATTTAAAACTCATTCGCCAATCAAAGATATCCATGCTGTAGATAGTGTTCGTGAGTCCTTGACTTTTAGTATTACTGGACACGAAGCAGATTATTCTGGTGGGTATATCAAAATTCATTTCCAAAATGGGAAGGCTATTAAATTGACCCCTTCTCCAGTTGGTGGTGTAAAGTTCAGCCAAGAAAAAACGAATGGGGACCTTGATTTAAAGATAGAACCTGCAAATCTGAGAGGTGGAGCAAACTATAACTTCGTCTATACTTTTCAGATAGATCCTTTGACTCAGAACTGGGGAGGTGCTGTCCAAGCCATTGGGCCAGACCATAAGGTGACCGCAACTGCTAAGCTCTATGACAAAAATGGCAATGTCCTCAAAGAACTTGGAAGCATTGAACACACATGGAAAGTCTTAGAAAACGGGGTGGGTGGCCTGACTCCAATGTCTGGCAATCAGGTCATTGGCTACGATCGAAATAACGATGGTATTGTCGACGATGATTCATCGGTCGTGTCCTACTATCTATTTAACGGTGCGAAAGATCCTAAGAATAATACGGTAAGAAATGATTACTTCAACTATGGAAATGGTGTCTTTGATGGTCGTATGATCAATGGTATGGGGATTAGTGATGTCGGAGGGCATATCATTGATCCTGTCACTTCTTATACCTATAATATAGAGTTAAAAGAAGGTTATGAATTGACAGATGAAGCTAAAGCTCTAGGATGGACTGCCGATGCGACGGGTTACCATCTGACGATTAACAGAGCTAACAATCCGCTTCAAGATATTAATAACAATAAAAATAAGCTCATTCCAATTTCTTTCAAGTTAAAGAATGCCAAAGTAGCAGATATCAATAGAAAAGCGCAAAACTTTACTGTGACGGGTATCTATACAAAAGCAGATGGGACTAGCTATCAAAATACGGCCGTTCTGCCTTATGCTCTCTTTGTTCAAAAAACAGACCAGCCAGAGTCTTCTCTCTTTGAATATAGACACTATAATCAGTCTGACTCGGAGATAATTCGTTCCTATGGTGAAACAGAATACCGTTCTAATGTTCGACTTTCATCAGTCGCAGAGGTTGAAAAAGATTATCCTATCAATGACTACACTGTCACTCATAAAATACAGGATTCACGAGAGTCTTATCGAGAAGTCAATGCGATTGAGGATCGTTATTGGAATGAATTTTTCTCCTCACCGGATGCATCCGTAGAAGTATACAATAAAGCTACAGGTGAATTATTAGGGACTTTTAATAGTAACACCCGTAGTCTACGATTGACGGAAGAGCAAGATGTGAAGGAACTGGAGTACAAGTTTAAAAATATCAAGATGAGGAAGTCCTCAACCAATGATACTTCGGCATTTTTTTTCCAGACAAAAACACGTTTTAATAATTGGGAAAGTCTCTATAAAGATTCGACGATTCGTAAGTTGGATTCTAGAACGGATTTCACTTTTAAGAATACTAGCAACACTGTTTCCTTCTCTCAAACTGCCTCAGCCGAATTGACGCGTGTTATCCAGCAAATTTCAATGGTTGGACGCCGTCGGACAGATGTCTTTAATCGACACACAGATGCTTCTGGTTTTAAAGAAGATTTTATCACAAGGACTGCGGGTAAAGACACCCCTACTCAGAACTTCGCAAACTTGACGGGAGTTTACCATTTAGCCTATTTGGCTGACCCTCAATTAAACTTTAGTGGAAACCTTAATTTTAAGGTCTATTATAATTACAAAGATACTGGGAAAACTCTCTACTATGCCCAAGTGAAGGGGACTCCAGACTCCCCTATGCCTCCAACGCTTTTGAAGTTGGAAAACAAAACGATTCCAAATGGGACCTATACCTATAAAGCGATTGCTTTCTGGGATGAGGAACTTCCTGACGTTCAAGCTCAGAATGGTTACGACTTGGGGGAGCTTGACGGCATTACAGTTACCTCGAAAAATTCAGTTTCTTATGACTTCGATGTGATCGTACAGGCTTCTGAAGCGAGTGGTGTCTACTCTGAAGTGAAGAGAGCTACAAATCAACACTTTGCCTACAATACCCAAGAGCACTATCCTGGTGATGAGATTGATTTCAGAGTGACCTATAAAAACACATCTAAACAGCCGGTTTCAGACGTTTATGTTTTGTCATCCTTGCCGATGAAAGGTGATAAACAGCTAGAATCCAGAAATCGTGGTTCTGGATTTACAGTGAGTTTGACAAAAGCTTTAACACCACCTTCAGGCTGGGAAGTTCAATATAGTCGTACTGCGGGCACTGCTACAGAAATTAATGCTTCACAATGGCTCACAGCAGATCAAGTGTCGGATTGGTCAGAGATTCGTGCAGTTCGTTGGCATTCGACTGCTCCGGTTGCTGCTGGAAGTAGTGTTCAGTTTCCTATCGATGGAGCAGTTATCGGGCAAGATACTGCCCCAGGTGCTACAGCTTATCTTTCTTCGGCTCTGGCAAATGGTAGTTCCAAGTACACTGAGTCCAATAATGTTTCAATCCAAATGTCCACCAAACTGTCATCTGCAAGTTTCACCTTTGTGGATGTAAATGATCCGTCTAAGGAAGTGCAACTAGGACAGGTAGACACAGTTGTAGGCAAACCTAATGGACCAATTTCTTATGATCCTGTTCGTCGAATTAAGGAATTAGAAGATGCAGGATATGAACTGATTAGTAACGATTTTACAGATCATACCTTTGGTGACTCGGCTAGCCCAAGACAATTCAAGTTTCAGTTTAGACACAAGATTACAGAACTAACCGAAACTGTTCGTGGAACTCGAGAGATTGATTTTGAATATCTCAAAAAAACAAACCATTCTGATTTATCACTCCTTCCTCCAAAACATGTTGAGACTCATTCGTTTACTCGAACGAAGAGAATTGACCAGGTTTTGGCGAAACGGCAACCAAATGATGCGACAGCTGGTGTGACATACTCAGCCTGGTCTGCAGACCAAACTTGGTCTCAAGTGATTTCTCCTGAAATTCCTGGCTATTATCCAAGAGAGGATATTGATGCAAACACAATGTCGGGAGAAGGAGCTCTCGATGAATATTTATTGACCGCGGATGATCCTAGAGATGAAGAGTTGGAAAAAGAATTTACCTGGTATCGGGTGGTGTACTATGTTCCGCTTCCAGTTGTTCCATCAGCAAGTGCAGCGAAATCTAAAGGCCTTCAAGGGCAGAAGCAGGCAGCGACGATTCAATTTGATGAGGATAGAGCAAGCGAGAGCGAGGTTCACTTTGCAAAAGGGACAACAACCATTAATGGAGCAAAGAAATCCGTTGAACTAGTCCAAAGCAGTGTCTTTCTTTATGATGAGAATGGGCAAAAGGTAACTTCGCTAACCATTGCCGACCAAGGTACGTACGATTTAGATCTTGTAAATAAAACAATTGTCTTTACTCCACTGAAAACCTTCTATGGTCCGGCAACTCCAGTTCAAGTTGGAGTGGTGGATAAAAATGGAGAGTCGGCTGTAACGACCTATACCCCAGTTGTTGAAAGAGTAACACCAACAGGTTCAGGTGATAAGACAGAGGGTCTGCAAGGACAGGTCCAAGAAGGTAAAGTGACCTTCACTCCAGGCCATGCCTCAGTTCCATTCCCAGCTGATTCGACTCCACTATTTGACAATGGTACAACTGTGAAAGAAGTGCCAAATGTTGGTAAGTTCGAAGTGGATGCAGACGGTAAGGTGACCTTCACTCCTGATAAACAGTTCAAGGGTGAAACACCAGAGCTTGAATTGACTCGTGTGGATGCCAACGGAACTCCTGTTACTGTCAAGTACCAAGCGGTAGTGAAAGAAGTAACACCAACTTCAACAGACGCCACTTCAAATGGTATCCAAGGTCAACCGCAAAAAGGTACCCCAACTTTCCAAGGTGGTGACCCATTGGTTCCAATCGATGAAACAGTTGAACCAACCTTCGCAGATGGAAGCAAGGAAAAAGTGATTTCAGGTCAAGGAACCTACACGATTGCACCAGACGGAACTGTAACTTTCACTCCAGACAAACAGTTTGTTGGAAACCCAACTCCAGTCACAGTGAAACGGGTGGATAAGAACGGTACCCCGGTGACTGCGACCTACAGTCCAGAGTTTACGAAAGTAACGCCAACTGGTACAGGTGATAAGACAGAGGGGTTTCAAGGTCAGGCCCAAGAAGGTAAAGTGACCTTCACGCCAGGCCATGACTCTGTTCCATTCCCAGCTGATTCAATTCCACTATTTGACACTGGGACAGCTGTGAAAGAAGTACCAAATGTTGGTAAGTTTGAAGTGGACGCAGAAGGCAAGGTAACCTTCACCCCAGACAAACAGTTCAAGGGTGAAACACCAGAACTTGAATTGACTCGTGTGGATGCCAATGGAACTCCTGTTACTGTCAAGTACCAAGCAGTAGTGAAAGAAGTAGTTCCAACTTCAACGGATGCCACTTCAAATGGTATCCAAGGTCAACCGCAAAAAGGTACCCCAACCTTCACAGAAGGTAATCCAGCTGTTCCACTGGATGATACGAAACCAATGACTTTCGAAGATGGACAGTCAACGAAAACAGTTCCGGGTGTAGGTGAATACAGCATCAATCCAGATGGCTCTATTACCTTTACACCAGAAAAACAATATGTTGGTACTCCAGCTCCAGTAACGGTTAAACGAGTCGATAAGAATGGCACCCTAGTTACTGCGACATATACCCCAACAGTGACCAAGGTAACACCAACAGGAACCGGCGCAACCAGCACAGGCCCTCAAGGACTTCTGCAAACAGGAACTCCAACGTTTAAAGGTGGTGACCCATTAGTTCCAATCGATGAAACAGTAGAGCCAACCTTCGCAGATGGAAGCAAAGAGAAATCTATTCCAGGCCAAGGAACCTACACGATTGCACCAGACGGAACTGTAACCTTCACTCCAGACAAGCAGTTTGTTGGAAACCCAGATCCAGTTACAGTGAAACGTGTGGATAAGAATGGCACCCCAGTTACTGCGACATACAGCCCAGAGTTTACTAAGGTAACTCCAACTGGAACCGGTGCAACAAGTACAGGTCCTCAAGGACTTCCACAAACTGGTACTCCAATCTTCCAAGGTGGTGATCCACTGGTTCCAATTGATGAAACAGTCGAGCCAACCTTCGAAGATGGAAGCAAAGAGAAGACCATTCCAGGTCAAGGAACCTATACGATTGCTCCAGACGGAACAGTAACCTTCACTCCAGACAAGCAGTTTGTAGGCAAACCAGATCCAGTCACAGTCAAACGCGTAGATAAGAACGGCACCCCAGTTACTGCGACTTATAGTCCAGAGTTTACGAAAGTAACACCAACAGGTTCAGGTGATAAGACAGAAGGTCTACAAGGTCAGGTCCAAGAAGGTAAAGTGACCTTCACACCAGGCCATGATTCAGTTCCATTCCCAGCTGATTCAACCCCACTATTTGACAATGGTACAACTGTGAAAGAAGTACCAAATGTTGGTAAGTTCGAAGTGGATGCAGATGGTAAGGTAACCTTCACCCCAGATAAGCAATTCAAGGGGGAAACACCAGAACTTGAATTGACTCGTGTGGATGCCAACGGAACTCCTGTTACAGTCAAGTACCAAGCGGTGGTGAAAGAAGTAGTTCCAACCAGCACTAACGCAACCAGCACAGGCCCTCAAGGTGTTCCTCAAACAGGCGCCCCAACTTTCCAAGGTGGTGATCCACTGGTTCCAATCGATGAAACAGTAGAGCCAACTTTCGCAGATGGAAGCAAGGAGAAGACTATTCCAGGTCAAGGAACCTACACGATTGCGCCAGATGGTACAGTGACCTTCACACCAGACAAGCAGTTTGTCGGAAACCCAGATCCAGTCACAGTCAAACGCGTAGATAAGAATGGGACTCCAGTTACTGCGACCTATAGTCCAGAATTTACGAAAGTGACACCAACAGGAACTGGCGCAACGAGCACAGGTCCTCAAGGACTTCCACAAACGGGTACTCCAACCTTCCAAGGTGGCGATCCACTGGTTCCAATCGATGAAGCGGTTGAGCCAACCTTTGAAGATGGAAGCAAGGAAAAGAATATTCCAGGCCAAGGAACCTACACGATTGCACCAGACGGAACTGTAACCTTCACTCCAGACAAGCAGTTTGTAGGGAATCCAGATCCAGTTACAGTGAAACGTGTGGATAAGAATGGCACTCCAGTTACTGCGACTTACAGTCCAGAATTTACGAAAGTAACACCAACAGGTTCAGGTGATAAGACAGAAGGTCTGCAAGGACAGGTCCAAGAAGGTAAAGTGACCTTCACGCCAGGCCATGACTCAGTTCCATTCTCAGCTGATTCAACACCACTATTTGACAATGGTACAACTGTGAAAGAAGTACCAAATGTTGGTAAGTTCGAAGTGGACGCAGACGGCAAGGTAACTTTCACCCCAGACAAACAGTTCAAGGGTGAAACACCAGAACTTGAATTGACTCGAGTGGATGCCAACGGTACTCCTGTTACCGTTAAGTACCAAGCGGTGGTGAAAGAAGTAGTTCCAACCAGCACTAACGCAACCAGCACAGGCCCTCAGGGTGTTCCACAAACAGGAACTCCAAGCTTCCAAGGTGGTGATCCACTGGTTCCAATCGATGAAACCGTTGAACCAACCTTCGCAGATGGAAGCAAAGAGAAGTCTATTCCAGGTCAAGGAACTTACACGATTACACCAGACGGTACAGTCACCTTCACACCAGACAAACAGTTTGTTGGAAACCCAGATCCAGTTACAGTGAAACGTGTGGATAAGAATGGCACTCCAGTGACTGCGACGTACAGTCCAGAGTTTACGAAAGTAACCCCAACTGGTACAGGTGATAAGACAGAGGGTCTGCAAGGTCAGGTCCAAGAAGGTACAGTGGCCTTCACTCCAGGCCATGACTCAGTTCCATTCCCAGCTGATTCAACACCACTATTTGACAATGGGACAGCTGTGAAAGAAGTGCCAAATGTTGGTAAGTTCGAAGTGGACGCAGATGGTAAGGTGACCTTCACTCCTGATAAACAGTTCAAGGGTGAAACACCAGAGCTTGAATTGACTCGAGTGGATGTCAACGGAACTCCTGTTACTGTCAAGTACCAAGCGGTGGTGAAAGAAGTAGTTCCAACCAGCACTAACGCAACCAGCACAGGCCCTCAAGGTGTTCCACAAACAGGTACTCCAACCTTCCAAGGCGGTGATCCACTGGTTCCAATTGATGAAACAGTAGAGCCAACCTTTGAAGATGGAAGCAAAGAGAAATCTATTCCAGGCCAAGGAACTTACACGATTGCATCAGATGGAACTGTAACTTTCACTCCAGACAAACAGTTTGTTGGAAACCCAACTCCAGTCACAGTCAAACGCGTAGATAAGAATGGAACTCCAGTCACTGCGACTTACAGTCCAGAGTTTACGAAAGTAACACCAACAAGAACTAACGCAACCAGCACTGGCCCTCAGGGTGTTCCACAAACAGGAACTCCAAGCTTCCAAGGTGGTGATCCATTGGTTCCGATTGATGAAACAGTAGAGCCAACCTTCGCAGATGGAAGTAAAGAGAAGTCTATTCCAGGTCAAGGAACTTACACGATTGCGCCAGACGGAACTGTAACCTTCACCCCGGACAAGCAGTTTATCGGAAACCCAACTCCAGTCACAGTCAAACGTGTGGATAAGAACGGTACTCAAGTGACTGCGACCTATCGTCCAACAGTTGTAGATCCATCTACTGGTCATGATACGGCTTCTACAGGAGCAAAAGGCCAACCACAAATGGCAACCCCAACGTTTGAAGGACATATCGATAGTACAGTTCCACCAACATTTGAGGATGGTAGCACGACTATGGTTGTTCCAGGTGAAGGAAGCTATACAATTGATAAAGATGGTAAGATTACCTTTACTCCAGAACCAGACTTTGTTGGTAGAGCCAAAGGATTGGTTGTGAAACGTTTGGATGTGTATGGAAATGTAGTTATTGCTCATTACACACCAACTGTCCTTGGACAAACACAAGTGAGTGATGCGACATCAGAAGGTCTTAAAGGTCAAACTCAGACTGGTAAGCCAAACTTTACAGGTGATGTCGATCTGACAGTTCCGCCAACCTTTGAAGATGGAACAACTGAAAAAGTCGTTCCAGGTGAAGGAACTTATGTAATCTCACCAGATGGCACCGTCACCTTTACCCCTGAGGCAGACTTTGTAGGACAAGCTAAAGGTGTGAAAGTGATCCGTAAAGATCGCAATGGAAATATTATTTCAGGATTCTATACTCTAACAGTAGTAGAACTTCCAGAGCAAGTGAAGCCGTCTGATAAAAAAGAACTTTCAGTACCTGATTCGAAACCAGATCAATTGACTCAAAACATCTCTGTAGAAAAACATCAACTTCCAAATACAGGAAGTCAAGAAGATGGTTTGAAAAATCTAGGAATTCTGACAGCCCTAGCAGGTGCCATGACACTTGGATTGCTAGGTAAAAAGAAACGAAACGATGAATCAGACTAATCATTTTTAAGAACCGAGAAATCGGTTCTTTTTTATGACATTTGTCATATTTCCTAGTGACAGAAGCATCTAGCTCCGCTAACTTCAAAAGACTATAATTGAAGTATGAAATGGAGGCAGAAGAAATGAAAAATAAAATGATTGTCGCAGTGAGTTTAGTAGCAGCAGGAGTTATGACCTATCTCATGTTTTCAGGATTGGACGAGGGTTTCTACCATTTTCCTTGGGAGCTCTTTGCTGGCTTTGGAATGATGTCTTGGCTTGTCAGAGAAGGTTTGAAATTGGTCAGAGATGTGAAAAAGGAGTTTGAGGAATGAAAAAAGCAATCATCTATCTCTTTATCGGTCTGTCACTCTTGGTATGGTTAGTGGAAATGTTTACTGGGTGGTTTGACCAAACCTTGCTTCGCCAATTTATTCGTGGTGCTTGGGGTTTTGGATTTATGATTTTTGTCGTTTTCCCTATGGGAATGAAGTGGTTGAAAGGAGAATCTCATGACTGTGATTAAAGTTGAGAAATTGAGTAAGAAAATAAAAGACAAGGAGATCTTGCGGAACATCTCCTTTGAAATCAACGATGGTGAATGTGTCGCCTTGATCGGACCTAACGGAGCAGGTAAGACGACCTTGATTGATTGCCTCTTGGGCGACAAGTTCGTGAGCTCAGGTCAGATAGCTATTCAAGGCTTTGCACCAACAGATCCTCGATTAAAGCAGCTTATTTCTATCTTACCTCAAGAAAATACGGTGGTTCAAGACTTGAAAGTGAAAGAACTCTTATCCTTCTTTCAATCAATCTATCCAAACTGTCTCTCGAATCAAGAAATTGATGACTTGCTGAGATTTTCGGACAAACAGAAAAATCAGCTAGCGGGCAAGTTGTCTGGTGGGCAAAAACGTTTGTTCTCTTTCGTGTTGGCACTAATAGGTCGTCCGAAAATTCTATTTTTGGACGAACCAACTGCTGCCATGGATACCTCAACACGTCAGCATTTTTGGGAAATTGTTAATCGATTAAAGAAAAATGGTGTCACCATTGTCTACTCTTCTCACTATATCGAAGAGGTAGAACATACGGCTGACCGCATTTTGGTCCTCCACAAGGGTGAATTGATCCGGGATACGACACCTTATGCCATGCGTGGTGAAGAACAAGAAAAACATTTTACGGTACCTCTAACTTATCAGGAAGTTATCAGCACTTTGGACCAGATTCAAGGGCTTGAAATCAAGCAAAATGCTCTTTCCTTCACAACCAAAGAAGCCAGCCAGGTATGGAAAGTCTTGCAAGAACAGGGCTGCATGATCGAAGAAATTGAAGTTCGCAATCGAACTCTCTTAGACAGTATCTTCGAAACGACTCAAGACTAAAGGAGATTGACGATGAAAAATATGACAAGTCTCATGAAAGTGGAAATCATTCTGATGAAACGGCAAGCAGTCTACTACTTGCTATCCATCGGACTTCCAAGTGTGTTTTACCTTATCTTTTCTGGTATGATGTCAGGGTCAGATATTCCAGAAATTGCTCTTCAAGCCTATCTTTTTGCCATGACGCTCTTTAGTATCATGTCAAGTGCTTTTTTCAGTATCCCAAGCACACTCGAATCCGACAAGACGAACAACTGGCAAAAATTGATTCAACATTCTCCCGTATCTATGGTAGAATATTATGTATCAAAACTGTTCAGCACTCTGCTTACTTTCTTGTTATCAATTACAGTTGTCTTTTCAGTTGGTCATTTTGTCCGCGGAGTGACGCTACCTTGGCTTGACTGGTTGGTAATTGGTGCTATTTTGCTGGTCGGAAGTGTGGTCTTTATCAGTATGGGTGTCTTGGTGAGCTTGCTTCCCAGTGCTCAACTGATGACGGTTGTTGGAAATATTGCCTATATTGCTTTGGCTGTCCTAGGTGGACTCTGGTTCCCCTTGGATTCCTTCCCAGAATGGCTCCAATCTATTGGAAAGCTGACTCCAACCTATCAACTGATGCAGGTTGTCTCGACTTATTTGGAGCATCACGAGTTTAACATTCTTGCTGCCTTGGTTGTACTAGGTTATACAGTTTTCTTTGGTGTATTGGTCATTCAACTGAAAAAACGGATTGAGGTAAAATAAATCTATGTTGGAAAAATTTAAAAACATTCATTATATGTTTCATATTTCAATAGTGTTTATCATCTTTCCTATAGCGGGTGTCATCGTTGGAGATTACCCGCTTTTAACCTTGTTCTGGACCCTACTATTTGTCCTTGCCTTCTACTCGGTTTTAATCAGTCAGAATCGCACTGTGCAGTGGCTGGCTTGGTGGGTCATGCTTGCCTACATTTTTTATACATCTGTTTGGCTAAGTTCGGGTTTCACATGGTTTATCTTTTATTTATCCAACCTCCTTATTTATGAGCTGGATGAGATTTCTTTTCACTCTTGGCGTTTTGTCAGTTTTGTTGTCTTGCAACCGTTCATTCTGACCGGAATCTATATGGTCAATCATGTTAGTCCCTGGGAACTGCTCTTTTTCTTAGTTACCTTTGTCTTTTCGGATGCACTGACCTTTGGTCTTTATCGAATTCGAGTGTCAGAAGAAATAAAAGAAGAAAAGATGAAACAAAATGCCAAGCTCAATCTTTTCTTGGCTGAAAACGAACGCAGTCGTATCGGTCAGGATCTTCATGACAGTCTAGGCCATACCTTTGCCATGTTGAGTGTGAAGACGGACCTTGCCCTACAACTTCTTCAAATGCAGGCCTATCCACAGGTGGAAAAGGAATTAAGAGAAATACAGCAAATTAGCAAAGAATCAATGCGTGAAGTTCGTACAATTATCGAAAATCTTAAAACAAGAACCCTTGCTTCCGAATTTGCGACTGTTAAAAAAATGCTGGAAATTGCAGGAATTGAGACAGAAATCAATCACCAACTAGATACAGCTAGCCTAACTCAGGAATTAGAATCAACGGCCTCCATGATTTTACTTGAGTTAGTGACCAATATCATCAAACATGCCAAAGCATCCAAAGCTTACTTGAAATTAGAACGAACAGAGAAAGAACTCATTCTAACAGTGAGAGATGATGGCTGTGGCTTTGCTTCTCTAAAAGGGGATGAACTCCATACTGCTCGAGACCGTGTCCTTCCTTTTTCAGGAGAAGTAAAGGTGATCAGTCAGAAACATCCGACTGAAGTGCAGGTTCGGCTACCTTATAAGGAGAGAAACTAAGATGAAATTACTTGTTGCAGAAGATCAAAGTATGTTGCGAGATGCTATGTGCCAGTTGCTTGCCTTTCAACCAGATGTAGATTCTGTCCTACAAGCCAAGGATGGCCAAGAAGCAATCCAACTTTTAGAAAAAGAGTCTGTCGATATCGCCATTCTTGACGTAGAAATGCCTGTTAAGACAGGCCTCGAAGTCTTGGAGTGGATACGAGCAGAAAAGCTAGAAACAAAGGTGGTTGTGGTGACAACCTTCAAGCGCCCTGGCTATTTTGAACGCGCGATTAAGGCTGGAGTGGATGCCTATGTCTTGAAAGAAAGAAGCATTGCAGACCTCATGCAAACCTTGCACACTGTTCTCGAAGGACGCAAGGAATATTCGCCTGAATTGATGGAAGTGGTGATGACGCACCCCAATCCGTTGACAGAACAAGAGATTGCTGTCTTAAAGGGAATCGCTCAGGGTTTATCCAACCAAGAAATTGCAGACCAACTCTATCTATCAAACGGAACCGTCCGAAACTATGTCACAAATATTCTTTCGAAACTAGATGCTGGTAATCGAACAGAGGCAGCTAACATTGCAAAAGAATCTGGTTGGCTTTGATAAGAAGGGTTAAAAAATTCCGAAACGATAACTTGAATCGAAGGAAATCCATACTAGAAAGGAGGAGGCAAATTGCCTCCTTTTCTGGTTTAGAAAAGCGGTGAAAGCTAGTGTCAAAGAGTTAAAAGATCAGAATAAAAATGAAAAATATCTTGACAATGAAGGAAAAATTGTGTTACAATAATAGACGGTACTTTTTACTTTTGGTCTCTCAAAAGTGTACAGGGACGTGCTGACAAATGTTGCAAAAGTACACACAGATGGTAGCTGTCACCAAGTGTATCATCACCAAAAATAAAAAAACACAGGAGAATGTAGATGCCTACAATTAACCAATTGGTTCGCAAACCGCGTAAATCAAAAGTAGAAAAATCTAAATCACCAGCTTTGAACGTTGGTTACAACAGTCATAAAAAAGTTCAAACAAACGTTTCTTCACCACAAAAACGTGGTGTTGCAACTCGTGTGGGAACAATGACACCTAAAAAACCTAACTCTGCCCTTCGTAAATTCGCTCGTGTACGTTTGAGCAACCTTATCGAAGTTACTGCCTACATCCCAGGTATCGGACACAACTTGCAAGAGCACAGCGTGGTGCTTCTTCGTGGTGGACGTGTAAAAGACCTTCCAGGGGTACGTTACCATATCGTCCGTGGTGCACTTGATACTGCAGGTGTTAACGATCGTAAACAAGGCCGTTCTAAATACGGTACTAAACGTCCAAAAGCATAAGGAAAGGGGATAAAGAGAAATGAGTCGTAAAAATAGAGCTCCAAAACGTGACGTATTGCCAGATCCGCTTTACAATTCACAACTAGTTACTCGTCTTATCAACCGCGTTATGCTTGATGGTAAACGTGGTACAGCTGCTTCAATCGTTTACGGTGCTTTTGAGCAAATCAAAGAAGCTACTGGTAACGATGCACTTGAAGTATTTGAAACAGCAATGGAAAACATCATGCCTGTACTTGAAGTACGTGCACGTCGTGTTGGTGGATCTAACTACCAAGTCCCAGTTGAAGTTCGTCCAGAACGTCGTACAACACTTGGACTTCGTTGGTTGGTAACCATCGCTCGCCTTCGTGGTGAACACACAATGCAAGACCGTCTTGCAAAAGAAATCTTGGATGCTGCTAACAACACTGGTGCAGCAGTTAAGAAACGTGAAGACACTCACCGTATGGCTGAAGCTAACCGTGCCTTCGCACACTTCCGTTGGTAATAAAATGATACTAAGAGCGGCAAAGGCCCAAGGCAAAAATAGGAAACTGGTGCAGTGTTCCGTGAACACAAAGCAGTTTATCTTTTTTGCACCGGGCCTCGCTCGGGTTCAAATCAGTTAACTTGAGCTTTTAGCCCGAGTTCAATTCAACTTGTCTACAAGTTGAAACCAACAAAAACAAGATAAACATTGAGAACGGGTAGGTCCTGCCTATCCGTTTTTATTAAAATCGTGTTATAATAGAATAGAAATTAAAATAAATAGGAGAAACAAACCTCATGGCACGCGAATTTTCACTTGAAAAAACTCGTAATATCGGTATCATGGCTCACGTCGATGCCGGTAAAACAACAACTACTGAGCGTATTCTTTACTACACTGGTAAAATCCACAAAATCGGTGAAACTCACGAAGGTGCGTCACAAATGGACTGGATGGAGCAAGAGCAAGAACGTGGTATCACTATCACATCTGCTGCGACAACAGCTCAATGGAACAACCACCGCGTAAACATCATCGACACACCAGGACACGTGGACTTCACAATCGAAGTACAACGTTCTCTTCGTGTATTGGACGGTGCGGTTACTGTTCTTGACTCACAATCAGGTGTTGAGCCTCAAACTGAAACAGTTTGGCGTCAAGCAACTGAGTACGGAGTTCCACGTATCGTATTTGCCAACAAAATGGACAAAATCGGTGCTGACTTCCTTTACTCAGTAAGCACACTTCACGACCGTCTTCAAGCAAACGCACACCCAATCCAATTGCCAATCGGTGCTGAAGATGACTTCCGCGGTATCATCGACTTGATCAAGATGAAAGCTGAAATCTATACTAACGACCTTGGTACAGATATCCTTGAAGAAGATATTCCAGCTGAATACCTTGACCAAGCTCAAGAATACCGTGAAAAATTGGTTGAAGCAGTCGCTGAAACTGATGAAGACTTGATGATGAAATACCTTGAAGGTGAAGAAATCACTAACGAAGAATTGAAAGCTGCTATCCGTAAAGCAACTATCAACGTTGAATTCTTCCCAGTATTGTGTGGTTCTGCCTTCAAGAACAAAGGTGTTCAATTGATGCTTGATGCGGTTATTGACTACCTTCCAAGCCCACTTGATATCCCAGCAATCAAAGGTATCAACCCAGATACAGACGAAGAAGAAACTCGTCCAGCATCTGACGAAGAGCCATTTGCAGCTCTTGCCTTCAAGATCATGACGGACCCATTCGTAGGTCGTTTGACATTCTTCCGTGTATACTCAGGTGTTCTCCAATCAGGTTCTTACGTATTGAACACTTCTAAAGGTAAACGTGAACGTATCGGACGTATCCTTCAAATGCACGCTAACAGCCGTCAAGAAATTGACACTGTTTACTCAGGTGATATCGCTGCTGCCGTTGGTTTGAAAGATACTACAACTGGTGACTCATTGACAGATGAAAAAGCTAAAATCATCCTTGAGTCAATCAACGTTCCGGAACCAGTTATCCAATTGATGGTTGAGCCAAAATCTAAAGCTGACCAAGACAAGATGGGTATCGCACTTCAAAAATTGGCTGAAGAAGATCCAACATTCCGCGTTGAAACAAACGTTGAAACTGGTGAAACAGTTATCTCTGGTATGGGTGAGCTTCACCTTGATGTCCTTGTTGACCGTATGCGTCGTGAGTTCAAAGTGGAAGCGAACGTAGGTGCTCCTCAAGTATCTTACCGTGAAACATTCCGCGCTTCTACTCAAGCACGTGGATTCTTCAAACGTCAGTCTGGTGGTAAAGGTCAATTCGGTGATGTATGGATTGAATTTACTCCAAACGAAGAAGGTAAAGGATTCGAATTCGAAAACGCAATCGTCGGTGGTGTGGTTCCTCGTGAATTTATCCCAGCGGTTGAAAAAGGTTTGGTAGAATCTATGGCTAACGGTGTTCTTGCAGGTTACCCAATGGTTGACGTTAAAGCTAAGCTTTACGATGGTTCATACCACGATGTCGACTCATCTGAAACTGCCTTCAAGATCGCGGCTTCACTTGCCCTTAAAGAAGCTGCTAAATCAGCACAACCAGCTATCCTTGAACCAATGATGCTTGTAACCATCACTGTTCCAGAAGAAAACCTTGGTGATGTTATGGGTCACGTAACTGCTCGTCGTGGACGTGTAGATGGTATGGAAGCACACGGTAACAGCCAAATCGTTCGTGCTTACGTTCCACTTGCTGAAATGTTCGGTTACGCAACAGTTCTTCGTTCTGCATCTCAAGGACGTGGTACATTCATGATGGTATTTGACCACTACGAAGATGTACCTAAGTCAGTACAAGAAGAAATCATTAAGAAAAACAAAGGTGAAGACTAATCAGTCCTCACTCTAGAAGGAAGTCACTTAGTGGCTTCCTTTTTTTGTCTTTAACTATTCATTTTTGCTGAATATAGTATACACATTTGGTCGCTAAGTGAGAAAGATACTAATTCTATCCAGAAAGAAAATATTCTAATTTGATAAATTAAAGTAAATAAAGGTTCCTAATTCCGTAGAAAAGTTAATAAAAATGAGGAAAAGATTCATAAATACACTTTTAGATAGAAAATTCAGAAAATTGACTCTTTTGCCTTGAAAATTTTTGAAAAAATGGTATGATAGTAACAAGCTATTTTTTTAAGAGAAGAGAAAGGGGAACAATGGAGAAAATCAGTTTAGAATCTCCTAAGACGGGGTCGGACCTAGTTTTGGAAACACTTCGGGACTTAGGGATTGATACCATTTTTGGTTATCCTGGTGGTGCAGTCTTACCTTTGTATGATGCGATATACAATTTTAAAGGTATTCGCCACATCTTAGGACGCCATGAGCAAGGTTGTTTGCACGAAGCTGAAGGATATGCCAAATCAACTGGAAAGTTGGGCGTTGCCGTCGTCACGAGTGGGCCGGGAGCAACAAATGCCATTACAGGGATTGCAGATGCCATGAGCGATAGCGTTCCCCTTTTGGTCTTTACAGGTCAGGTTGCGCGAGCTGGGATTGGGAAAGATGCCTTTCAGGAAGCAGACATCGTGGGGATTACCATGCCCATTACCAAATACAATTACCAAGTTCGTGAGACAGCAGATATTCCTCGTATCATTACGGAAGCTGTCCATATCGCAACGACTGGTCGTCCAGGTCCTGTTGTGATTGACTTGCCCAAGGATGTATCAGCTCTAGAGACAGATTTCATCTATTCACCAGAGGTGAATTTACCAAGTTACCAACCGACGCTTGATCCGAATGACATGCAAATCAAGAAAATCTTGAAGCAATTGTCTAAGGCTAAGAAACCTGTTTTGTTAGCAGGCGGTGGTATCAGCTATGCGGAAGCTTCTAAGGAGCTCAATGAATTTGCTGAACGTTACCAAATTCCAGTAGTCACTAGTCTTTTGGGGCAAGGAACCATTGCAACGAGTCATCCGCTCTTCCTGGGGATGGGAGGCATGCACGGTTCTTTCGCAGCCAACATTGCAATGACGGAAGCGGACTTTATGATTAGTATTGGTTGCCGTTTCGATGACCGCTTGACTGGTAACCCTAAGACCTTCGCGAAGAATGCTAAGGTTGCCCATATCGACATTGACCCAGCTGAGATTGGTAAGATTATCAGTGCAGATATTCCTGTAGTGGGGGATGCTAAGAAAGCCTTGCAGATGCTACTGGCAGAACCAACTGTTCATAACAATACTGAAAAGTGGATTGAAAAAGTCACCAAGGACAAGAATCGAGTTCGTTCTTATGATAAGAAAGAACGTGTGGTTCAACCTCAGGCCGTTATTGAACGCATCGGTGAGTTGACAAATGGGGATGCCATTGTTGTCACAGACGTAGGGCAACACCAAATGTGGACAGCTCAGTATTATCCTTACCAAAATGAGCGTCAGTTAGTCACTTCAGGTGGTTTGGGTACCATGGGATTCGGAGTTCCTGCAGCTATCGGAGCCAAGATTGCCAATCCAGAAAAAGAAGTCATCCTTTTTGTCGGTGATGGTGGTTTCCAAATGACCAACCAAGAGCTAGCGATCCTAAATATCTACAAGGTACCGATTAAGGTTGTCATGTTGAATAACCACTCACTAGGAATGGTTCGTCAGTGGCAGGAATCCTTCTATGAGGGTAGAACTTCAGAGTCAGTCTTTGATACACTTCCTGACTTCCAGCTGATGGCACAGGCCTACGGCATCAAAAATTATAAATTTGACAATCCAGAAACTATAGAAAAAGATCTAGAGGCTATTCTGGAGGATGTGCCCATGTTTATCGAGGTGGATATTTCTCGTAAGGAACAGGTCTTACCGATGGTACCAGCTGGTAAGAGCAATCATGAGATGTTGGGGGTGAAGTTCCATGCGTAGAATGTTAACAGCTAGATTGCAAAACCGTTCAGGAGTTTTGAATCGTTTTACAGGTGTCCTTTCTCGTCGTCAAGTCAATATTGAGAGTATCTCAGTTGGTGCGACAGAGAATCCCAATGTATCTCGCATCACCATCATTATTGATGTAGCTTCACATGATGAAGTAGAGCAAATCATTAAACAACTCAATCGTCAGATTGATGTAATTCGCATTCGTGATATCACAGATAAACCACACTTGGAAAGAGAAGTGATCTTGGTAAAAGTATCTGCTCCTGCTGAGAAGCGTGCAGAAATCTTGGCCATTATCCAACCTTTCCGTGCAACGGTAGTAGATGTGGCTCCAAGCTCAATCACCATCCAGATGACGGGAAATGCTGAGAAGAGTGAAGCTTTATTACGAGTGATTCGACCATATGGTATTAAAAATATCGCTCGTACGGGTGCAACTGGATTTACCCGCGACTAATACTCTTAGTATAAAATCCAGCATAAATTTGTTAAACCAGCCTATAAGGCAATAAAAATAGAAAAGAGAGAAAAACTATGGCAGTTCAAATGGAATACGAAAAAGATGTTAAAGTAGCAGCGCTTGACGGTAAAAAAATCGCCGTAATCGGTTATGGTTCACAAGGACATGCGCATGCGCAAAACTTGCGTGATTCAGGTCGTGATGTCATCATCGGTGTGCGTCCAGGTAAATCTTTTGACAAAGCAAAAGAAGACGGATTTGACACTTACACAGTAGCAGAAGCAACTAAATTGGCTGACGTTATCATGATCTTGGCACCAGACGAAATCCAACAAGAATTGTACGAAGCAGAAATCGCTCCAAACTTGGAAGCTGGAAATGCAGTTGGATTTGCCCATGGTTTCAATATCCACTTTGAATTTATCAAAGTTCCTGCAGATGTAGATGTCTTCATGTGTGCTCCTAAAGGACCAGGACACTTGGTACGTCGTACTTATGAAGAAGGATTTGGTGTGCCAGCTCTTTACGCAGTTTACCAAGATGCAACTGGAAATGCGAAAAACATTGCTATGGACTGGTGTAAAGGTGTTGGGGCTGCTCGTGTTGGTTTGCTTGAAACAACTTACAAAGAAGAAACTGAAGAAGATTTGTTTGGTGAACAAGCCGTACTTTGTGGTGGTTTGACTGCCCTTATCGAAGCAGGTTTTGAAGTCTTGACAGAAGCAGGCTATGCCCCAGAATTGGCTTACTTTGAAGTTCTTCATGAAATGAAATTGATCGTTGACTTGATCTATGAAGGTGGATTCAAGAAAATGCGTCAATCTATTTCAAACACTGCTGAATACGGTGACTATGTATCAGGTCCACGTGTGATTACTGAGCAAGTGAAAGAAAACATGAAAGCTGTTTTGGCAGATATCCAAAATGGTACATTTGCCAACGACTTTGTGAATGACTACAAGGCTGGTCGTCCAAAATTAACTGCTTACCGTGAACAAGCAGCTAACCTTGAAATCGAAAAAGTTGGTGCAGAATTGCGTAAAGCAATGCCTTTCGTTGGTAAAAACGACGACGACGCATTCAAAATCTACAATTAATTCTTGTAAAGAGAGACAGAAGGCGAGTTGGGGGTACCTAACTCGTTTTTTATCTTGAACAGTATTTGAGGAGGAGACAATGCTAAGTGCAAAAGATGTGGTGAAAGCCCACAAAGTTTTGAGTGGTGTAGTAGTTGATACACCACTAGAATATGATCATTATTTATCCGAAAAATACCAAGCAAAGATTTATCTCAAAAAGGAGAATGCGCAACGAGTTCGCTCTTTTAAAATTCGTGGAGCCTATTATGCCATTTCTCAACTATCAAAAGAAGAACGCGAGCGTGGTGTAGTCTGTGCCTCTGCGGGAAATCATGCCCAAGGTGTCGCCTATACTTGTAATGAGATGAAGATTCCTGCAACGATCTTTATGCCCATCACAACACCGCAACAAAAGATTGGGCAAGTTCGCTTTTTCGGTGGAGAGTTCGTGACAATCAAGTTGGTTGGGGATACCTTTGATGCTTCTGCTAAGGCAGCGCAAGAATTTACATTAACAGAAAACCGGACCTTCATCGATCCTTTTGATGATGCGCATGTTCAGGCTGGTCAAGGGACTGTAGCCTATGAGATTCTTGAAGAAGCCCGTAAAGAGTCTATTGATTTTGATACAGTACTTGTACCAGTAGGTGGTGGTGGATTGATTGCCGGTGTTTCTACTTATATTAAGGAAACCAACCCGACTATCGAAGTGATTGGAGTAGAAGCCAATGGAGCTCGCTCTATGAAAGCTGCCTTTGAAGCTGGGGGACCAGTTAAACTCAAAGAAATTGATAAGTTTGCTGATGGGATAGCTGTGCAGAAGGTTGGACAATTAACCTATGAAGCGACCCGTAAGAATGTTGAAACGCTGATTGGGGTGGACGAGGGATTGATTTCCGAAACCTTGATTGATCTTTATTCCAAACAAGGTATTGTAGCAGAACCAGCCGGAGCTGCCAGCGTTGCAGCCTTGGAAGTTTTATCAGACTATATCAAAGGCAAGACGATTTGTTGTATTATTTCTGGAGGAAATAACGATATCAACCGCATGCCAGAGATGGAAGAACGTGCCTTGATTTACGATGGAATCAAGCATTACTTTGTAGTGAATTTCCCACAACGTCCAGGAGCTCTACGAGAGTTTGTAAATGACATTTTGGGGCCAAATGATGACATCACTCGTTTTGAATATATCAAACGAGCAAGCAAGGGGACAGGGCCTGTATTGATTGGGGTAGCTCTTGCCAATAAGCATGACTATGCTGGATTGATCCATCGAATGGAAAAGTTTGACCCATCTTATATTAATTTGAATGGGAACGAAACGTTGTATAATATGCTAGTTTAAGCTAAAATAAAATTATTATCATATTATTTGCGTAATGGTAATGATGGTGCTATAATGAGGGTGATGAAAGGGGGAGATTCCCATGGT